>JAIXVH010000285.1 GCA_027483125.1 Acetobacteraceae bacterium
ATCCCAACTCTCTCTCAACCCCAAATCAAGAACACAGCAAAATACATCACCAACACCAAGCCACCTCTCAGCAGCATCAGCGCTAGCCACGCATCCCACCATCATCCCAAATCCGAAGTCACCACAAATCACATGGCAAATTCTTCTTAGGAAACAGATATGATTGTCAAAACAGCATTCCCACCCTGCCCAAAGCTTTCGCTTCATACAGGGCACCCCTCACGGAGTGGAGAGAATCCACCGATCAACGGCAGGGCACGAAACGTACAGAACAATCTTCCGTAGGTCAAGCACCAAACAGCACGTCGTCTGCGGTGGAGGGCTTCTATGCGTATCCAACGCAGGAGTCAAACATCCTCTCCCGCGTTACGGACATGGCGCCATGCGCGCGATGCCCTTGCAGGACGAATCAGCTATCGGCCCGGATGTTGTTGGCCGTGATCACCTGGCCCCATTTCGCGATCTCGGCCTGGATGAAGCGCCCGCATGCCTCGGGGCTGGACGCCACGATATCGCAACCCTGCTCCTCGATCCGCGCCTTGATCGCCGGTTCGTTCAGCGTGCGCACGAGCGCTTCGTTCATCTGCCGCACCAGGGCATCCGGCGTACCGGTGCGCCCCAGCATCGCCCACCAGGTCGGCGCCTCGAAATCGCCAAAACCCTGCTGCGCGAAGCTGCGGCTGCCCGGCACATGCCGGCTCTCACCGCGCGTGGTCACGCCCAGCGGCCGCAGCGTGCCGGCACGGATATGCTGGCTCACGATCACCACATTGGTCATGAACAGCGGCACATGCCCGGCCACCGCATCCGCCACGGCCGGGCCGCCGCCGCGATAGGGCACATGCGTGATGCGGAAATTGCCCTGCTGCTGCAGCAGCGTTGTGGACACATGCGCAAGGCCGCCCACGCCCGAGGTCGCGTAATTGATCGTATCCGGCGCCCGGCGCGCCGCGTCGATCACGTCCTGGAAGTTGCGGTAGGGGGTGGATTGGTGCGCCACCATGGCCAGCGGCCCTGACGCCACATGGCAGACCGGCACAAAGGCCTCCATGGTGCGGAAAGGCAGACGCATCACCGTCTCGTTCGTCGCCTGCGTGTCATAGACGAAGATCCAGCTCGACCCATCGCCGGGCTGCCGCGCCGCTTCGATCGCGCCCGTCGCACCCGATGCACCGCCGCGGTTGTCGATCACCACCGGCCGCCCCAGCAGTTCCGCCAGGCGTGGCTGGTAGATGCGCGCAATGGTGTCGGTCGAGCCACCCGGCGGCCAGGGCACGATCAGCCGGATCGGCCGGTCCGGAAAGCCCTGTCCCAGAACGGGCTTCAGCCCCAACAATGCGGGCGCGCCCAGGCCAGCCAGGCCCAGCAACGCATGACGACGGTTCATAACACTTCCTCCCATACAAAATCCGTGCGGATGTGCGGCAACCGCCATGCCGTTGCAAGACCGGAGACCGCATGAACCCCGTCCTTGTCTTCGCCCCCGAGGGCTATACCACCCGTCAGGGCAAGCTGATGGGCCGCATGGCCGCCACCGAAGGCCTGCTGCGGGCTCTGATCCGGCACGGCCTGCAGGAGCGGCTGCTGGCCTATCTGCTGCACCCCTCCGCCGCGCCGCATTTCGCCCCCATGGCCGCGGCCCTGGGCAGCACCTTGCCCGCCGAGACCATCGCGCCCGCGCGCATCGGCGATGTCGCACGGCATGGTCCGCTGCTGATGCCGGGGCCCGATATCGGCAGGCTCGCGGGGCTGCGCGCCTTGGCAGGCGCGGATAGCGCCTTCAGCCTGGTGGGCGTCACGTACACCCTCTCCTCCATGGGCGTGATGCGCGCGATCGCCGAACTGGCCACCCGCCCGATCCACCCCTGGGATGCGGTGATCTGCGCCACGCGCTCGGGCCTTGAGATGGTCAAGGCGACACTGGATGCCGAGGAAGCGCGGCTTGCCGAACGCCTGGGTGCCACACGCTTCACCCGCCCTGCCTTGCCCATCATTCCGCTCGGCATCGACTGCGCAGGCTTCCGCCCCACGCCCGAATTGCGCGCGGAATGGCGTGCACGCATCGGTGCGGCCGAGCAGGACATCGTGCTGCTCTGCCAGGGGCGCGTCTCCTGGCATGCCAAGGCGCATCCCTGGCCGATGCTGGCAGCCGCCGGTCGCGCCGCGCGCCGTCTGCCGCCCGGCGTGAAGCTGCACCTGCTGGTCTGCGGCTGGTCGTCCAATGACGGGCAGGAAAAGGCCCTGAGCGCCCAGGCCCAGGCGCTCTGCCCCGAGGTCGCACTGCACCGCGCCGGTGGCGCCGAGCCCGAACGCCGCCCGGGCACCCATGCCGGCGCCGATGCCTTCATCCTGCTCTCCGACAACATCCAGGAGACCTTCGGGCTCGCGGTGACCGAGGCCATGGCCGCCGGCCTGCCCTGCATCGTCTCGGACTGGGATGGCTTCCGCGACCTGGTGCGCGATGGCGTGGACGGCTTTCGCATCCCCACCACCCAGGCCGCGCCCGGCACCGCGCCGGACCTGGCCATGCTGCATGCCTCAGGCCAGCTGGATTACGACAATTTCCTGGCCCATGCCGTGCAGCTCGCCGCCGTGGATGTCGCGGCCACGGCGGAGGCCATCACGCTGCTCGCCACTGACCCCGCGCGTCGCCGCGCCATGGGCGAGGCCGCGCGCCTGCGCGCCGAAGCGGTGTTCGACTGGTCGGTGATCATCCCGCAATACCAGGCGCTCTGGGCAGAGCTCGCGGCGCTGCGCAGCGCCACGCGCACCAGGCCCGAGCCGCTCGACCCCACGCATCTCTTCGCCGATTGGCCCAGCACGCCGCTGCTGCCTGACACGCCCATCGCGCGCGACCCCGCCGCACCCACCGATCTGGCCGCCATGCTCGCCCTGCCCGCGGCGATCCACCCCGCGGCCGATGCCGCACGCGCCGCGGCATTGCGCGCCGTGCTGGAAGCCCTGCCCGAGGGCACCACCACGCCCGCCGCCTTGCACGCCGCCCTGCCCGGTACACCGCCATGGCTGCTCGATCGCGCGCTGCTCTGGCTGCTCAAGACAGGCTTCCTGCACCAACCCGGAGCGCGCCCGCGCGATTGAGGCCGCGCTGGACGCGCCGGCCGCACGGCGCGACCATCGCCGCCATGCAAACCCTGATCGCCAATGCCACCATCGTCACCGGCGATGATGCGGGCAGCATCCACCACCACGGCGCCATCGTTCTGGACGGGCGCCGCATCGCGGGCCTGGGCACGGTGGCCGAGATGCGCGAGGCCTTTCCCCGCGCCACCGAGATCGACGCCAGCGGCCACGCCATCTTCCCTGGCTTCGCCAATATCCACACGCATTTCGTCATGACGCTGGCGCGCGGCGTGTTCGAGGACCTGTCACCGCCCCACGAGCCGCCCTTCAGCGGCGGTCTCTCGCCCATTCCGCTGCCGCCGCTGACGCCGCACGAGCAATCCGTGATGTGCCAATTGGGCGCGCTGGAGGCGATCCGCTCCGGCACCACCGCCGTGCTGGAGGACGCCACGGAGATCGAGAACTACGCCCAGGCCATGGTCGATTGCGGGCTGCGCATGGTGCTGGCCGAACGCGCCTGGGACCGGGTCGGCACCTCGATCGGCGACCCGGCGGAATTCGTGCGCGACGCGGCGCTGGGTGCCAAGGGAGTGGCGCGCATCCGCGCCCTGCATGCCACATGGGATGGCGCCGGCGAAGGTCGCATTCGTGTGGGTGTGGCGGCCTGGGCGCCGGATATGTGCTCACCGGAATTGCTGCGCGAACTGCGCGCATTGCAGCAGGAGCTGGACAGCATCTGCACCATCCACCTCAACCAGATCTGGGGTGAGGTGGCAGCCGTACAGGCGCATCACAACATGCTGCCCACCGAATTCCTGGACAGCATCGGCTTCATCCATGACCGCATGATCGGCGCGCATTGCCGCTGCATGGCGCCGCTCGAAGAAAAGATCTTGGGCAAGCGAAAGGCCCATATCGCCTTCAACTCCGCCATCGCCGCGCGGCGCGGGTTGTCACCGCGCGTCTGCGAGATGGAACAGGCCGGCGCCAACATCGCCATGGGCACTGACAACATGGCCGAGGACATGGTGGAAGTCATGCGCACCGGCCTGTTCATGGAACGCATCCGCAGGCGGGATGGCCGCAACCCCTCGCCGGAAGAAGCCCTGCGCTGGGCCACGCGCAACGGCTATCGCGCATTGGGCGTGCATGATGGCGGGTGGCTCGCACCCGGCAATGTCGCGGACCTGATCATGCTGCGGGTGGACCGCGCGCATCTGGCGCCTTTCCTGCGCCCGGTCTCGGTCTTCGTGCATCAGGGCCAGGCGGCGGACATCACCGATGTGATGGTGGATGGTCGCTGGATCATGCGCGAAGGCCGCGTGACCACGATGGATGAGGCCGCGCTGATCGCGGAAGCGGAGGCGATTTCCAGCCGCGCCTGGTCGCGCCTCTTTGCCGAAAACCCGGATATTCCGGTGCCGAATGGCTTCCGTCCGTTGCCGCCGCACGGCGCCGCCGACGGGACAGCGCCGCGCAGCGTCGGCCCATAGCCATAGGCGCGGCGCTAGACCGGTTTCACAGCAATCATATGCGGTTCAACCGGTCTAGCTCGTGGCTTTGCCGCATTTTCCGAGTCGCTGCGCGTGTCCGCTTCGCTTGAAAATGCTCCAGGTCCCTAAACCGCCACCGCATAAGCAGGCTGGCGCAAATCCGCCCCCGCCCGCAGGAAGCCGGTGCGCGCATCGCGCAGGATCGCCTCCACCGAACACACCTTGCGCGAGAAGGCAGGCCACAATTCCACATCATGCCCGCGGCGCGACAGCTCATCGGTCACCGCGACTGGGAAGCGATCCTCCAGGTTCAGCCGCCCGGGCAGATGCGTGTAGGGCGCGAAGGAATTCGGGAAGCTGAAGCTGGCGAAGCGCGGGGCCTCGATCGCCTCCTGGATGTCCATGCCGAAATGGAA
>JAIXVH010000201.1 GCA_027483125.1 Acetobacteraceae bacterium
CGGACGATGTTCAGCAGATCCTCGTTGATGCGGCCCTGCCGCGCCAGGTGCATCAACGGGATGTAGAGGCCTTCGTGGTAGATCTGGCGGCCTTCCGCCGAGACGCCAAGGCCACCGATATCGACCACATGCGTAGTGCTGGCGAAAAGCGCCACGGCCTTTCCATCCAGGAAGATGGGCGTGACGACGGTCAGGTCGAAAAGATGGCCGGTGCCCTTCCAGGGGTCGTTGGTGATCAGGATGTCGCCATCGCGCAGTGTCTCGGCCGGGAAGGCGTCGAGGAAATGCACCACGCTGCGGGCCATGGAATTGATATGGCCGGGCGTGCCGGTGACGGCTTGCGCCAGCATGCGCCCGCCCATGTCGAAGACACCCGCTGAGATGTCACCAGCTTCGCGGGCTGCGGTGGAAAAGGCGGTGCGGACCAGGGTCTGCGCCTGTTCCTCCACCACCGAGAGCAGGCGGTTCCACAGGACCTGGACGGTGATTTCCGGGATCATGGCGCGGCCCTTTCAATGATGATGTGGCCGGTGGCATCGGGGCCGGCATGCCAGCCCGATGGGATCAACGTGGAGGTCTCGGCCTCCACGATAATGGCGGGGCCTGCGATGCGCGAACCGGCGGGCAGTGCCGCGCGGTCATGGATGGCGGCATCGACGCGCGCGCCGCTGCCAGGGTCGGTGATGCTGCGCGTGCCGGTGGGTGGTGGTGCGGCGGCGGGTGGGGCGGGCGGGATGCGCGCGGGCAGCCCATGCGCCTGTGACAGCGCGAGCGTCCAGGTCAGCACCTCGATCTCCAGCTTTGGGATGATGCGTCCATAGAGCAAGTGGTACGCGGCTTCGAAGGCGGTGCGCAGTTGCGCGGCACCTTCGGCGCCATAGGGGCCGGGGGGCAGCGTGACAGGCACCTCATGCCCCTGGCCGCGATAGCGCATGAAGCCGGTGCGGATATCGGTCAGCGTGGCGGCGGGCGCGCCCAGGCGCACCACCGCCTCGGCCTCCGCGCGCATCGCGGCGAAGATGCTGTTGACCGCCGCCGCATCGAAGGCGGAGAGCGGCATGAGCCGGGTGCGCACGACCTCATAGGCAATGGGCGCGCCGAGGAAGCCATGCGCCGAACCCACACCCGCGCCGACCGGGATCAGCACGCGGGAGATGCCCAGCTTCTGCGCCATGCGCGCTGCGTGCAAAGGCGCTGCTCCACCAAAGGCGATCATCGTGCGGCCTGCGGTTTCCTTGCCGTTCTCGACGGCATGCACGCGCGCCGCGCTGGCCATGGTTTCGGTCACGATCTCGGTGATGCCATGCGCCGCGGCGCGCGCATCCATCGCCAAGGGTGTTGCGACCGTAGCATTCACCGCGCGCAAAGCGGCACCCGCATCCAACGCGATCTGCCCGCCGGCGAAGCGCGCCGGGTCGATCCAGTCCAGCACCACATCGGCATCCGTCACCGTGGGCATGCTGCCGCCGCGCGCGTAGCAGGCCGGGCCTGGCGCGCTGCCCGCACTATCAGGCCCCACGGTGATGCGTGAGAGGCCATCGACACGCGCGATCGAGCCGCCGCCCGCGCCGATCTCCACCATGTCGATCACCGGGATGCGCACCGGGATGCCGCTGCCCTTCACGAAGCGCGCCGCGCGCGCGATTTCGAAATGCCGCGCCTGTTGTGGCTGCATGTCGTCGATCAGCGTGATCTTCGCCGTGGTGCCGCCCATGTCGAAGGCCAGGGCGCGATCGATGCCGCTAGCAGCCGCGATCAGCTTGGCCAGGATGGCACCGCCCGCCGGCCCGCTCTCCACCAGGCGGATGGGGAAGCGCCGCGCGGTTTCCACCGTGCAGATCCCGCCCGAGGACATCATCAGCAACAAGGGTGCCGTGCTGCCCAAGGCGCGCAAACCCGCTTCCAGCCGGCCCAGATAGCGCTCCATCAAGGGCAGCACATAGGCGTTGGCGACGGTGGTCGAAGCGCGGTCGTATTCGCGGATTTCGGGGCAGACTTCGGACGAAATCGCGATCAGTTCCGGTGCCACGAAACGCGCCAGGATATCGCGCGCGCGGCGTTCATGCGCGTCATTCTGGTAGGCATGCAGGAAGCACAGCGCGACGGCCTCGACGCCGCGCGCGGCCAGTTCGGCACCGATGCGCGCGACCGCTTCATCATCCATCGCCAGCAGCACATCGCCGTTCGCGGCGATGCGTTCGGGCACCTCGAAACGCCAGGGCCTTTCGACCAATGGGGCTGGGCGTTCCATGTACAGATCGTACTGCTCGAAGCGATGCTCGTAGGCGATTTCCAGGCTGTCGCGGAAGCCCTGCGTGGTCACCAGCGCTGTGCGCGCGCCCTTGCGTTCGATCAGCGCATTGGTGGCGAGCGTGGTGCCGTGGATGACCAACCCCAGGTCGCCAGCGCCGATGCCCGCCTGCGCCAGGATCATGCGCGCTCCTTCCAGCACGGCACGTTCGGGCGCGTCCGCGCTGGTCAGCAGCTTGGTCGAGAGGGAACGCCCATCCGCCTCCAGCACCAGGTCGGTGAAGGTGCCGCCGATATCGACGGCCAGTCTTGCCTTGCTGCTCATGCCAACCTTCGCGAATCTGCTTCGGGCATCTTCACGCCGGCAGCGCTGCGCGCGCCGACGATCTGCCCTCACTCCGCGCGGATGTTGGCCGCCTGCACGACGCCGCGCCAGACCCCGGTCTCGGCGCGGATGAATTCCGCGAGTGGCGCGGGCGGCAGGTGCGCCGCTTCGAAGCCAAGGCGCAGCAAGCCTGCCTGCATATCGGGCCGCGCCAGAACCTGCGCGAGTGCTGCGGATTGGCGCAGGCGTACCGCTTCGGGCGTGCCCGGCGGCGCGACAACGCCGTACCAGTTGGCGATGTCGAAGCCCGGCACCGCATCGGCCATGGATGGTGTGGCGGGCGAGACCGCCCAGCGCGTGGCGGTGGAGACGGCCAGCAACCGCACCTGCCCCTGCTGCGCCATCGGCCAGGCGGAGGTGTCGGAGAAGAACACATCCACATTGCCCGCGATCAAGTCGGTGATGGCCGGCGCCGTGCCGCGATAGGGCACATGCACCATGCGCGCGCCCATGCGCAGGTTCAGCAATTCACCGGCCATATGGGTGCCGGTGGCCACACCGCCGGAGGCAAAGCGCACCGCATCCGGCTCGCGCCGCAGCAGCGCGATGAAGGCGGCGAGATCGGCCGCCGGCAGGCTGTTGCGCGCGACCAGCAGCAGCGGCGACAGGCACAGCCGCGCGACCATTCCCATGGCCAGTGGCTCATAGGGCAGCGGCCGCAGCACGGCGGCCACCGTCATGTTGCCGGGGCTGACCATGACCAGCGAGGTGCCATCCGGTGCCGCTTGCGCGACCGCTTCCACGCCGATCGCCCCACCCGCGCCGGCGCGGTTCTCCACCACCACCGTCTGGCCCAGAGCGGCGCCGAAGGGTTCGGCCAGCAGCCGCGCCACGGCGTCCACGCCGCCGCCCGGCGGGAAGGGCGCAACCAGGCGGATGGGCCGCGATTGCGCCAAGGCAGGTGTCGCCAACAATGCGGGCAATGCGCGCCGCGCGATCATGGCGCGAAGCGGCCCACGCGGATGGCGCGCGCGATCTGTTCGCTCTCGGCCAGGTTGTCCGCCATCAACTGGCGCATCTCGCCGCGGGTGACGCGCAGCGGGTTGATGGCCAGGCTGCGCATGGCGGCCAGGAAGGCGCTGTCATGCGTGGCCGCCAGCAGCGCCTCGGTCCAGCGCGCGGCGATGGGTTCGGGCAATCCGGGCGGGCCGCCCATGCCGAGCCAGGGGCGCGCGGCCCAGCGGTAGCCCAGTTCCGGCATATGCGGAACGTCAGGGAATTCCTCGCTTTTCTGGTCGTTCATGATGCCCAGCAGGCGCAAGGACCCATCGCGCACGGCGGGCAGCACCTCGCCCGCCACCACCGCGCATTGGATATGGCCGCCGAGCAACGAAGTGGCCGCGGGCGCGCCGCCGGTGAAGGGCACGAAGGTGACCTCCACACCCTCCTCGGCGGCCAGCCGCGCGAAGGAGAGATGGCTGTTGGCGCCGATCGCGGCCACGCCCACGGATAGCCGCCCCGGCTCCCGCCGCGCGAAGGCGATCATGTCGCGCAGGTTCGAATAGGGCGCGCTGCGCGCCACCGCGATGAAGGTGAGGTTGGTGCCGTAGACCAGCAGCGGCGTGAAGTCGTCCACGGGGTTGAAGGGCAGTGCCATCATCTGCGGCGCGACCGCATTGGTGTTGGCCGAGAGCAGCCCGAGCACATGCCCGTCAGGCCGCGCGCGGGTCAATTCGCCCAGCATGATGGTGCCGGCCGCACCGGTGCGGTTCATCACAGCGATGGGTTGGCCCATCGCGGGTTCCGCCGCGCGTGCCAAGGCGCGCTGCGTGACATCGAAGGACCCGCCGGCGGCGAAGGGTGCGAGGAAGGTCACCGCGCGCTCGGGCGCCCAGCGCGGCTGTGCTGCGGCAGGCAAGGCAAGGCTGGCGGCAAGGATCGCGCGACGTGTCGGCATGGTCTGCCTCCTGGTGCTGGTTGCAGTGCAGCACGCCGTGCCGCGCGGGATCAACCGCGCAGATTGAAGCGGCGGACGACCTCGCGCTCCTCATCGAACCAGCGGCGGGCCTCGGTGGCATAGGCGTCGGGGTCCAGATGGGCGGGTGCCATGTCCAGACGGTCCAGCACCGCCATATGCAAGGGGTCGTACAAGGCCGCGCGCAGGCCGGCATGCAGGCGTTGTGTGATGTCGGGCGGCAGGCCGCGCGGTGCTGCAACCCCGTATGGCGAGGTGACCACGATGTCGTGCCCGATCTCGCGCAGCGTGGGCGCGTCGGGGAAGCGGCGCGGGCGGGCCTCGCCCGTCGTGAAGAGCAGGCGCAGCCGCCCCTCCTGCACCGCGCGCGCCCAGTCGGAGGAGGCTGCGACGGCGGCGATCTGCCCGCCCATGAGTGCGGTCAGCGCCTCGGCGGTGCCGCGGAACGGCGTGTGGATCA
>JAIXVH010000277.1 GCA_027483125.1 Acetobacteraceae bacterium
CGGCATTGCGGCCCGCCGCCTGGGCCAGCCCGCACAGGCCGGGGCGCACATGCAGCCGCGCCGCCTCCCGCTGCGAATACAGCACCACATACTCCATCGGCAAAGGCCGTGGGCCGACCAGGCTCATCTCGCCGCGCAGCACGTTCCACAGTTGCGGCAATTCATCGATGGCCGTGGCGCGCAACAGCCACCCGAGCCGCGTCAGCCGCGCCGCGTCGTCGCCCCCGCCCGCGCGCATGCTGCGCAGCTTCAGCAGGGTGAAGGGCACGCCGCCCTGCCCTGCCCGCGCCTGGCGGAACAGCACCGGCCGGCCCATCGCCAGCCACACCGCCAGCCCAGCCGCCAGCAGCAGCGGCGCGCTCAACAGCAGCAGGGCCGCAGCGCCCGCGACATCCAAGGCCCGCTTGCCGTATCGTTCATACAACACGCACGCGCTCCACGCCCACCGACAATGCAAGACCAAGCGCGAACCAGGCCATGCGGTTGGACAGGTCGGTCGAGACCATCACCGTCACCGCCATAGGCAGCACCAGCGCCAGGATCACCGCCGCCCGGCCCGGCGCCACACGGCCGCCGCGCATCACCAGCAGCAACAACGCGCCGCCAAAGGCCAGGCACCACAGCGCAAGCCCGGGCAGCCCGGCCTCGACCAGCGCTTCCAGCGCGTGGTTGTGCGGGTGCATGCCGCGGTCATCGCCGAAGCCCGCGGCCTGCGGATAGGCGCCAGGCCCGATGCCCAGCCACCCGGACAGACGCAGCGCATCGGCCCAGATCTGCGGCCGGGTTTCGCTGACCGCCCCTTCCATCAGGCGCTCCAGCGCGCGCAGCCGTTCCAGCAGGTCGAATTGCAGCGCCAGCAACGCGAACACCATCGCCCCGCCCAGCGCGGCCAAGGCGAACCAGCCCAGCGCCGCGCGCGGCTTGCCGCCCAGCCAGAAGCGCCAGGCCGGCAGCAGCAGCACCGCCAGCGCCAACGCCAGCAAGGAGGCACGCCCGCCCGGCAACATCACCGCAGCGCAGAGCAAGCCCAGCAACAGCATCCAGGGCAGCCTGACCCAGCCGCGCGCGCCCGCCACCTGCACCGCGGCCAGCCCGCCGGCGGTGGCGATGGCCAGCCCTGCCAGCTGGTATTGCACGCGCAGCAATTCCGGGTCGGCGCCGACCTCTCCGCCCAGCACCACGCTATCGGTCAGCAGGCCCCAGCCGACCGAAGCCCCCACCGCCAGCGCAATCACGATGACCGCGGCGGCCAGCGCGCGGCGCGCCTGCGCATCGGCGCCGATCAGCAGCCCGGCCAGCAGCATGGGCGGGCAGGCCAGCACCATCATGCCCAGCTTGGCCGCGGCCGCATCGCCGGCCGGCGACCACAGCGCGGCGATGCACCACCAGGGCCAGATGGCGGTGGCGGCCAGCAGCGGCAGCGCCGCGCCTCGGCCGATGCGCCAGCCGCCCATGGCCAGCATCGCCGGCAGCAGCAGCAGGGTGGCGCCGGCGGCCAGCATGGTGAGATCGAGCGGCAGCCAGCCCAAGGCGGGTGAGGTCTTGAGCGCGCCCGCGAATTGCAGCAGTGCGGCCGCCACGCCCGCGCAGGTCGCGACCGCATAGGCACCGCTGATCATTCACCCGCATCCACGCGCTGGCGGGCGGGGGCGGCCATCCAGGCCGGCGTCACCGGCACGGGGGGGAAGAGCAACGCCACCGTCACCGCCGCCATGCCGCAGAACACCGCGCAGGCCACCGCGAGCAGGATCAACAGCATGGGGCGGTTCGGCACGCTTGGGCGCAATTCCACCGTCGGCGCCTGCACCAGGCGGACCGCGATCGCGCCATCGGCCATCACGATCAGCGCGGCGCGCTGCTGCTGGGCCAGCAATTCGAACAGGGCATTGCGCTGGAAATTGTCGCGTTCCGCGCTGGCGGCCGCGCGCAGCGCGCCGATGCGGCTTTCGGTGACGGCGGCCAGGTCCTCTCGCACCTTGGCCTCGGCGAAGGCGTGCAGGCGGCGCAGCATGGCCTGGCCCAATTCGCGGTCGAACCAGGTCAGCGCCAGCGTCCAGGTCAGGCTGCCGGCGGCCTGGGTGACGGCAAGGCGGCGTTCGAGCAGGCCGCGCACATCATCCGCATCGGCCTGGATGCGCAGGCCGAGCCACTCGCGCAACTGGCCCATCACTCCCTCGGCACGGCGGGCTGTCATGTCGGCGATGATGGGGGTGTGGGCGGCGAGGTCGGCCGCGGCCTCGGCGCTGCGCAGCGCGCCCAGATAGACGCCGAAATTGCCGCCGGGCCGCTGGTCGAACAGGCGCGGCACCGCGACCGGCGTGGGCGCGACCAGCGCGGAGGCAGCCATCGAGGTGCTCTCAGCCGGGGCGATGATGGCATCGGCCACGAAGCCGCGCGGCCAGGTCCAGACAATGCTGCCCAGGACCAGCCACATCAGCCCGGCCGCCAGCACCAGGCGCCAGCGCCAGCCCCAGACGGTGCGAAGGAGATGGTCGAGCGGCATGGAGCCCAACATCCTGCTTGGGAATTCAATAGATGATCGCAATGATCCGAAATTGCAACCATTGGTTGGCCCTTGCGCGCAGCGATGCACGGGGGCAGTTGCGCGGCATGCAAGTGCTGCCCGACCCATCCGACCCGCGGCTGACCCGCCGCGTCATTGGCATCGACCAGACCGGGGCCGCGGTGGAAACCGCTGTCACGGTCGAACGTCCGCTCACGCTCTACCTGAACGGGCAGGAGATCGTGACCATGATGACCATCCTGGACCGGCCGGAGGACCTGGCCGTGGGCTACCTGCTGAACCAGGGCATGCTGAAGCCTGGCGATGTGGTGGACGCGGTCGACTACGACGACGACCTGCAGGTGGTGGTGGTGCGCACGCCCGCGCGCACGAATTTCGAGGAGAAGCTGCGCAAGAAGACGCTGACCAGCGGCTGCGCGCAGGGCACCGCCTTCGGCGACCTGATGGAGGATTTCGCCGAGGTGCGGCTGAACCCCGAGGCACGGCTGCGCACCAGCGAATTGTACCGGCTGCTGCATGCGATCAACACCCTGCCCTCACTCTATCTGGAGGCCGGCGCGATCCATGGCTGCGCCCTGTGCGAGGGTGATGCGCCGGTCGCGTATATGGAGGATGTCGGCCGCCACAATGCGGTGGACAAGATCGCGGGCTGGATGTTCCGCAATGGCGTGAGCGGCGCCGACAAGCTGTTCTACACGACCGGCCGGCTGACCAGCGAAATGGTGATCAAGACGGTGCGGATGGGCATCCCGGTGCTGGTATCACGCTCGGGCTTCACCGCCTGGGGGGTGGAACTGGCGCGCGAGGCGAAGCTGACCCTGATCGGGCGCTGCAAGGGCAAGCGCTTCATGGCACTTGCGGGGCAGGAGCGGATCATCTTCGACGCGGACCTGGCCTATGTCGAAGAGGAAAGCGCGAAGCACCGCCGCAAGGGCGCCGAGCCATGACGCATGCGGTGGTGCTGGCCGGCGGCCTGGCGCGGCGCATGGGCGGGGGTGACAAGCCGCTGCGCGATGTCGCCGGCCGCACCATGCTGGACCGCGCGCTGGATGCGCTGCGGCCGCAGGTGGCGGCGCTGGCGCTGAACGCCAATGGTGACCCGGCGCGGTTCGCCGCCTGGGGGTTGCCGGTGCTGGCGGACCCGGTCGAGGGCTTCGTGGGGCCGCTGGCGGGCGTGCTGGCGGGTATGGATTGGGCGGCGGCGCAGGGTGCGCGCTGGCTGGTGAGCGCCAGCGGCGACAGCCCTTTCCTGCCGGCCGATTACGTGGCGCGGCTGCATGCGGCGCGCGAGGCGGCCAGCGTGCCGCTGGCCTGTGCCGAATCGGGCGGGCACACGCATCCGCCTTGCGCGCTTTGGGATGTGGCGCTGCGCGACGACCTGCGCGACGCCCTCCTGGCCGGCGAGCGCAAGATCGATCGCTGGACGGCACGCCACGGCATTGCGCATGCGCCATGGCCGGTGGCGCCGATCGACCCCTTCTTCAACGCCAATACACCGGAGGACTTGGCGGAAGCCGCACGACTGCTGCATATAGCGCCGCACAACCCCTGAGGGAGACAAGCCGTGAAGGCCATCATCGCCGGTTTCTGCGCAGCCACCATCATCGCCGTGATTGGCGCCGTGGCGTTGAACAACAATTTCCAGAAGAGCGCCGAGAGCTTCCAGACGGAAGGCGTGCGGCTGTAGGCGCCTGGTGAGCCGGGCGGGATTCGAACCCGCGACCACATGACTAAAGATCACCGCCCAGACGCTCCCGCCCTGCATCCCCCAGCGTTTCACAGCACCCCGCACCATTCGTGAAACCCGCTGTTTTGCGTGTATCTTCGCCGATGTGACCCGATGATTCTTGTCGCGGGTTGTGTCGGGGTGCGCTGATCTGTTGAAGCTCCGCGACCTGGCCGATGCCGGGCAGCAAGGCTTGCGGCTGCGCATCACGCCTGGTGGTGCCGCATCATGGGTGCTGGCCTGCCGCGACCCGCACGGCGACATGCGGCGCTTCCCGCTGGGCGGCTGGCCGGCGCCGGGCCTGTCGGGTGCCAGGCAGAAGGCGCGGCCCCCTTCGCCGAGGCCAAGACACTGCGCGCGATCGGGCGCGACGCGAATGCAGGCAGCGCTATCGCGTCGAGGTCATGTTCAACCGCCCCAAGGACTGGTGGCGCATCGCAACACGATAAGGCCGATGCGCCACACATTTGCTTGCCGCGGCCGTGCTCGCCGCCATGGTCAATTTTCGGATCGGAGATTAAGACCTGAAATATGAGCGGCCCCATCAAACTCACAAAGCAATTTCTTTTCTATAGATTCCAGCAACCAAACTATTGCATAAAATTGAAATCGCCCCGAACCATCATTTAATTGAGAAATCATATTTATAAATTTCCTTATTTTTATGATGTTTATGGCTGTTTGTGAATCACCATAATTGGAATTTATGTTCCCCACCACCTTGCTCCTGGCTGCAATATTTAAATGCCGCAGAAGCCGCGTGATTGCCTTGATTCATGTCAACACCTTGCCAAGCCAGTGAGCCACCTCATCGCGGGACCAAACAGGCGGCAGTGTTCACAGCGTCGTTGGGGTGACGTGGATCGATTGACAGGGCGAGGGCATGAGCGCTGCCCTTGAGCTTGATCGTCATCCCGCGCTGCTCGCGCTGGGGGATGCCCTCGCCTGCCTTCGCGATGGACGGCCGCCGCGCCGATCCGGGCGTGACCCATCTGCGCAACACCGCCGCTCTCCATTGGCGCCGCTGGCTGATGCCCTTCAACGCCTTCTCGGAGCCTGCACGGGGGCCTGATGGCAGAACCGCCCCGGATGCTCGCGCTGGCCGAGGAAGAACCCCTGGCGGCATTCGCGGGCATCTGGACGGCAGGCTGGCGGGGCATGCGCAAGGTGAAGAAGCGACAGGTGGGCGTAGACCTGTTCGCCTTCCTCACCACTCAGCCGAATGCAGAGCTGGCGCGGGTGCATCCCAAGGTGACCCTGCGCACCGAGGCCGAGCGGGAGGCGTGGCTATCGGCACCCTGGCCCGGCACCGCGCCGGTCGCGACTGGCCCTCAACCGAAGCTGTGCCCGGCTATCCCATCGAGCATGAAGCCCCGAGCGATGTCAGTGATGTGGATGACTATCGGAAACCATTGGTGAGCCGGGCGGGACTCGAACCCGCGACCACATGATTAAAAGTCACGTGCTCTACCAACTGAGCTACCGGCCCGCAGCCCGCGATTCACACCAGAAGGTGCGAGAGCGAGGCGCGGCTATCGCGCGCCCCGCGACGCTCGTCAATCAGGCCGGCACATCCGCGGCCACGCGCATGCGCGTGATGCGGTCCGGCGTGCGCACCTGGCCCGACTGGCCGGCGCCACGCGCGATGCGATCCACCGCTTCCATGCCCGAAATCACCTGGCCCCAGATGGTGTACTGGCCATCCAGGAAGGAGCCCGGCGCGAACATGATGAAGAACTGCGAATTCGCCGTGTTCGGGTTCTGCGTGCGCGCCATGCCGCAGGTGCCGCGCAGGAAGCGCGCACGATTGGGCGGGCTGAATTCCGCGGGCAGGTCCGGCAGGTCGGAACCGCCGGTGCCGGTGCCGGTCGGGTCGCCGCCCTGCGCCATGAAGCCCTCGATCACGCGATGGAAGGGCGTGTTGTCGTAGAAGCCGCGACGCGTGAGAATCTTGATGCGCTCGACATGGCGCGGGGCCAGGTCCGGGCGCAGCTGGATGGTCACCGTGCCATGCGGGATTTCCAGCAGGATCAGGTTCTCGCGGTCGGTCGGCGCCGGCGCCTGGGCATCGGCTTCATTGCTGTCAGTCATCATCGCTCCAATGAGGGGAAGGGTGAGAAGATTGCGGCGGTTCATGGGGTCTGTCCTTTCACGCGCGCCATGGTGCGTTCGAAGGCCAAGGGCGGCACGAAACTGCTGATGTCACCGCCCATCGTCGCGATATCCTTGACGAAGCGCGAGGCGATGAACTGGTTGGTCTCCGACGCCATCAGGAACACGGTTTCGATGCTCTCATCGAGGCGGTGGTTCATGCCGGCCATCTGGAATTCATAGTCGAAATCGGACACGGCGCGCAGCCCGCGGACGATCATCTGCGCACCGACCTGCTGCGCGAACTGGATCAACAGCCCGGTGAAGGGTTGCACCTCGATCACCGATCCGGTCTCGCGCGCGATGCGCGCGGTCTCGGCCTGCACCAGTTCGGCGCGTTCCTCCAGGCTGAACATCGGGCCTTTGCCGATGTTGATGGCAACCCCCACCACCAGCCGGTCCACCAGGCGCGCGGCGCGCGCGATGATGTCGATATGCCCGTTCGTCACCGGGTCGAAGGTGCCCGGGTAGAGTGCAACGCGCTCAGCCATCCTGTTCCTCTCCGCCGCTGTCCAGCACGGGGAAGCAGCTTGTGATGTGCTCGCCTTCCTCCATGCGCAGCATGGTCACGCCCAGCGCCTGACGGCCGGTGATGCGCACCTGGTCGGCCGGCAGGCGAATGAGGCGGCCGCCATCGGTCACCAGCATCACGTCATCGCCATCCTGCACGACGAAGCTCGCCACCACGGCGCGCCCCGTACGGGCCGAGAAGCCGATATTCGTGATGCCCTGCCCGCCGCGGCCGGTGACGCGGTATTCGAAGGCGCTGCTGCGCTTGCCGAAGCCCTCGTCGGTGATGGTCAGGATGAATTGTTCGGCGCGTTCCATCTGCGCTGCACGTTCGGCCGCCAGGGTGATTTCGGCGGTGGGCGTTTCGTCCGACGGCGCCTCGGGCTCATCGCCCGCGCGGCGCTTGGCACCGGCGAGCTTCAGATAGGCCGCGCGTTCCTCGGGCGTGGCATCCAGGTGCCCCAGCACGGCCAGCGAAATCACCTGGTCATCGCCCAGCAGACGGATGCCGCGCACGCCCGAGGAATCACGCCCGGCAAACACGCGCAGCGTCTCCGCATCGGCCACGAAGCGGATGCACTTGCCGCCCTTGGTGGCGAGGAAGACATCATCGCCCTCGCGGCAGGTGGCCACCCCGATCAGTTCATCGCCCTCATCCAGCTTCATCGCGATCAGGCCCACCGCGCGCACATTGCGGAAGTCCGACAGGCGGTTGCGCCGCACGCCGCCTTGGCGCGTGGCGAAGACCAGATGCAGGTTTTCCCACAGCGATTCATCCTGCGGCAGCGGCAGCACGGTGGTGATGGTCTCACCTTCCTGCAGCTGCAGCAGCTGGCGCAGGGAACGGCCGCGCCCGCCGGTGCCGCCCTCCGGCAGCTGCCAGACCTTGCTGCGGAAGGCGATGCCGCGGCTGGTGAAGAACAGCACCCATTGATGCGTGTGCGCGACGAAGCTGCGCATCACCACATCATCCTCGCGCGTGGCCGTCGCGCTGCGCCCGCGCCCGCCACGATTCTGCGCGCGGAAGGTGTCGAGGCCGGTGCGCTTCACATAGCCATCGCGCGTGATGGTCACGATCATGGTGCCCGGCTCGATCAGGCTTTCATCGTCCAGATCGGCCGCCGCATCATCGATGCGTGTCATGCGCGGTGTGGCGATCTGCTCGCGCACCGCCAGCAATTCGGCGCGGATCACCGCCATGCGGCGCGGGCGGCTGCCGAGAATATCCAGCAGGTCGCGGATGGTCTCACCCACCTCGCCCAGCTCATTGGTGATCTTGTCGCGCTCCAGGCCGGTCAGCCGTTGCAGGCGCAGTTCCAGAATGCCGCGAGCCTGGGCTTCCGTCAGGCGCACCGTGCCTTCGGGCGTGACGACATTGCCCTCATCCTGGATCAGCTCCAGCAGCACGCCGACATCGCCCGCCGGCCAGTCGCGCGCCATCAAGGCCGCGCGCGCCGTCACCGCATCGGGGCTTTCGCGGATGACGCGGATCACCTCATCGATATTGGCCACGGCGATGGCCAGGCCGATCAGCAGATGCCCCCGCTCCCGCGCCTTCGCCAGGCGGAAGCGCGAACGCCGCAGGATCACATCCTCGCGGAAATTGATGAAGGCGAGCAGCGCATCGCGCAGGCCCATCTGCTGTGGGCGGCCGTCATTCAGCGCCAGGAAGTTCACCGCGAAGCTGATCTGCAGCTGCGTCATGCGGTAGAGCTGGTTCAGCACCACCTCCGCCGTCGCTTCGCGCTTCAGCTCGATCACCACGCGCACGCCATCGCGATCCGATTCGTCGCGCAGGTCGGAAATGCCCTCGATCGCCTTGGCGCGCACCAGCTCGGCGATCTTCTCCTGCAAGGTGGCTTTGTTCACCTGATAGGGGAATTCGCTGATGATGATGGCCTGGCGGCCGCCGCGCATATCCTCGATCTCGCAGACCGCGCGCAGCGGGATGGAGCCGCGCCCGGTTTCAAACGCCGAGCGGATACCCGAACGCCCCAGGATGATCCCGCCGGTCGGAAAATCCGGACCCGGGATGATCTGCATGAGCTCTTCCAGCGTGGTCGCCGGGTCCTCGATCAGCTTTAGCGTGGCGTCGATCACCTCGCCCGGATTATGCGTGGGGATATTGGTGGCCATGCCCACCGCAATGCCGTTCGCGCCGTTGACGAGCAGGTTCGGGTAGGTGGCGGGCAGGACCCGCGGCTCCTCGCCCGATTCGTCGTAGTTCGGGACGAAATCGACCGTGTCCTCGTCGATGCCGTTCAGCAGTGCCGCGGCCGATTTCGCCAGGCGCACTTCGGTGTAGCGCATCGCCGCCGGCGCATCGCCGTCCATGCTGCCGAAATTGCCCTGGCCGTCGATCAGGGGCACGCGCATGGAAAAGGGCTGCGCCATGCGCACCATGGCATCATAGATCGCGCTGTCGCCATGCGGGTGATACTTGCCCATCACATCGCCCACGACGCGCGCGGATTTGCGATGCGGCTTGTCGGCCGTGTAGCCGGACTCGTGCATCGCAAACAGGATGCGCCGGTGCACCGGCTTCAAGCCGTCACGCACATCGGGCAGCGCGCGGCTGACGATCACGCTCATCGCGTAATCGAGGAAGCTCTTGCGCATCTCCTTGGCGATGCCGATGGGCGCGATGTCGCGGGGCGCGCCGTCAGGGGTCTCGGGTGTGTCTGTCATGCGGTGTGAGGGGCCTTAAGGGCACTGTTGGGCATGGGTATAGGGGGCCTGGGGCGTGTCGCCAATCGGGCGGCTTGCGCGGCCGGCGCGCGCAGGCCACCATCACCCCTGGGAAGAACGCTGCACTGGCAACCACCCGGCCCGAAAAGGCCGCATGGAGGAGGTTCGGATGCGTCTTATTCTTGCCCTTGTGGCGCTCGTTCTGGCCGGCCGCGCCGAGGCACAGGACCGCGCACTTCTGCAACTCGACTGGATCCCGACCGGGGAGCACGCCGCCTATTTCGCCGGCGCCCAGCGCGGCATCTGGCGCGAACTTGGCATTGATCTCTCGCTGACCCGCGGCTTCGGCTCGGGTGATACCGTCAGCAAGCTGGCCGGGGGAGCCGCGCAATTCGGCGTGGCGGATATCGGCGCGCTGATGGTGGCGCGTGCCCGGCAGAACGTGCCGGTGACGGCGGTGATGCAGCTCTACACCCATTCGCCGCATTCGCTCTTCGTGCTGCGTTCCTCGGGCATCACGAATTTCCGCCAGCTGGAAGGCCGGCGCATCTCCATCACGCCGGGCAATTCGCACCGGCTGTATTTCCCCGAAGTGATGCGCCGCGCCGGCGGCAATGCGGACAGCATCACCTGGGTGAACATGGATGCCTCGGCCATGGCGCCCCTGCTGATCCAGCGGCGCGTGGACGCGGCGCCCTTCTTCGCCATCCATCACTTCTACCAGAACCGCATGGCCCAGCGCGCCGGACAGGAAATCGTCGCCCTGCCCTTCGTCGAAACCGGCTTCGCCATCTACTCCACCGCGCTGGTCGTGCCCGATGCGCTGGCACAGTCCAACCCGGATCTGGTGCGCCGCTTCGTGCAGGGCGCGATCCGCAGCTTCGAATGGGCGCGCGACAACCGCGTGGAAGCCTGCCGCCTGCATGTGGCACGCAACCCTGAGGTCGAGCAGGTGGATTGCGAAGGCAGCCTGGCCGCGGTGATGACCTATGTCTTCACCGACCACGCGCGCCAGACCGGCTTCGGCCGCTGGGACGCCGAACGCTTGGGCTTCACCTGGCGCAACGTGGCCGAATCGCAGCAGATCGACCCGGCCACGGTGCAGCCCGCGAGCTTCATCACCACGCGCTTCCTGCCGTGATCCTGCTCTCGGGCGTCGGCAAGACCTTTCGCGGGCGCGATGGCGGAGAGGTGCAGGCGCTGACCGGCATCGATCTGCGCGTCGCACCCGGCGAATTCGTCGCCATCGTCGGTGCCTCAGGCTGCGGCAAATCGACGCTGCTGCGGCTGGTGGCGGGGCTGGTGCCGGTCAGCCTCGGGCGCATCGAGGTGGATGGCTCGCTGGTGGCCGACCCGCGCGCCGATACCGCCATGGTGTTCCAGGCGCCCACCCTGCTGCCCTGGGCGGATGTGCTGCGCAACGTGACCTTCCCGCTGCGCCTGATGGGCAAGGCCACGCGCGAGACAGAAGACCGTGCCCGCGCCCTGCTGGCCAAGGCGGGGCTGGCGGGCTTCGAGACCAAATTGCCGCGCGAGCTTTCGGGCGGCATGCAGCAGCGCGTGGCGATCTGCCGCGCCCTGCTGCAACAGCCGCGCGTGCTGCTGATGGACGAACCCTTCGGCGCGCTGGATGCGCTGACGCGCGAGGAAATGTCCCTCGAATTGCTGCGCATCTGGGGCGAGACGGGTGCGGCCGTGCTGTTCGTCACGCATTCCATCTCGGAGGCGGTGCTGCTGGCCGATCGCGTGGTGGTGATGTCGCCCAGGCCCGGCCGCATTGCCGATATCGTGCCGGTGGAACTGCCCCGCCCGCGCGATTTCGCGCAGGAAGCCCACCCGGCCTTCCACGCCGCGGCACAGCGCATCCGCGCCACAATCTACCAGCGGGGTGCTGCGCATGCGGCTTAGCGGACCCATCGCCATCGTCACGCTGTTCCTGCTGTGGGAAGGCGGCGTGCGCGCATTCGGCATTCCCGAATTCCTGCTGCCGGCGCCGAGCGCGATCTGGACCGACGCCATGCGCATCTGGCCCACGGTGCTGAACCACACGCTCTCCACCTTGCAGACGGTGCTGCTGGGCTTCGCGGCCTCGGTCATCATCTCGCTGCCCTTGGCGATGCTGATCGCATCCTCGCCGGCGATCTCGGCGGCGATCTATCCGCTGCTGGTGATCACGCAATCCATCCCCAAGGTGGCCTTGGCGCCGATCCTGATCATCGCACTCGGCGCCAATGAATTGCCGCGCGTGATCGTGACCTTCCTGGTGGCCTTCTTCCCGCTGGTGGTGGCCTCGGTCGCTGGTCTGCTGGCCGCGCCGCCGGAGTTGATCGAACTGGCGCGCGCCTGCCGCGCGGGGCGCATGCAGCAGATGCTGCGCATCCGCCTGCCGCATGCGGTGCCCTTTGTGTTCGGGGGCCTGAAGGTGGCCGCGGCACTCTCGGTCGTGGGCGCGGTGGTGGCGGAATTCGTCGGCGCCGATGCGGGCCTGGGCTATCTGATCCAGACCTCGATGGCCTTCTTCCGCACGCCCTTGGCCTTCGCCGCCGTGGTGATTCTGGCCATGATGGGCATGGCGCTGTTCGCCATTGTCGGTCTCATCGAACGCATCCTGTTTCCCTGGTCCACCAGCGCCCAGGCCAATATCCCCGCCGCATAGGAAACGCCCCATGGCCGTCACGAAACAAGGCTTCACCCTGATCCGCAATGCCGGCCTGACCGATGCCGCATTGCGCCGCGCGCAGCCGACCGATGTGCTGATCCAGGACGGCGTGATCCGCGAGGTCGGCGCCAACCTCTCCGCCCCCGAAGGTGCGACGGTGTTCGACGCCGCCGGCCTGATCATCCATCCCGGCCTGATCAACGCGCATACGCATGGCCATGGCGGCCTGGCGCGCGGCCA
>JAIXVH010000245.1 GCA_027483125.1 Acetobacteraceae bacterium
CCGCCTCGTCCACGTCATGCGTGATCATCATGATGGTGGTGCCGAGTTGCGCATGGATCGCCATCACCTGGTCCTGCAGATGCGCGCGCGTCAGCGCGTCCAGCGCGCCGAAGGGTTCGTCGAGCAGCAGCACCTTGGGGCGCATCGCCAGCGCGCGCGCAATGCCCACGCGCTGCTTCATGCCGCCGGAGATTTCGTGCGGGCGCTTCTGCGCATGGGCTTCCATGCGCACCAAGGCGAGGTTCTCGCGCGTCCATTCATCGCGCTCGGCGCGCCTCATCTTGCGGCCCACCGTGCGGTCCACCGCCAGGCGGACGTTTTCGTACACGGTCAGCCAGGGCAGCAGGCTGTGGTTCTGGAACACCACGGCGCGGTCGGGGCCGGGCTCGTCCACCTCCGTGCCGTCCAGGATGACGCCGCCGACCGTCGCCTTCAGCAGGCCGGCCACCACGTTCAGCAGCGTCGATTTGCCACAGCCCGAATGGCCGATCACCGCGATGTATTCGCCGCGCTGGATCTTCAGGTCGATGGCGTTCAGCACCATCGGCGCATTGGCGCCGAAGCGGACGGAAACGCGCGAGATGTCGAGATAGCGGTCCATGACGGTCCCCTTATTGTTCGCTGGTGCCGCGCGTGACCGCACGGCCGACCATCGCCATCAGGCGATCGAGGATGAAGCCGACGAGGCCGATATAGATCAGCGCCACCACGATGTCGGACAGGTTGGAAGAGTTCCACGCATCCCAGACGAAGAAGCCGATGCCCACGCCGCCGATCAGCATCTCTGCCGCGATGATCGCGAGCCAGGACAGCCCCACGCCGATGCGCAGCCCGGTGAAGATGTAGGGCGCCGCCGCCGGCACCACGATCCGCGCGAACCAGTCGAGGGGCGAGAGGCGGATGACCCGTGCCACATTGCGATAGTCGGACGGCACGTTGCGCACGCCGACCGCGGTATTGATGATGATCGGCCAGACCGCGGTGATGAAGATCACGAAGATCGCCGAGGGTTGTGCTTCACGAAAAGCGGCCAGCGAGATCGGCAGCCAGGCCAGCGGCGGCACGGTGCGCAGCACCTGGAACAGCGGGTCCAGTGCGCGCATGGCAAGCCTGGACGAACCGACCAGCATGCCCAGCGCCACGCCCACCACGGCGGAAATCGCGAAGCCCAGAAACACGCGTTGCAGGCTGGCCATCAGATGCAGGCCAAGGCCCTTGTCCAACCCGCCACGGTCGTAGAACGGGTTCATGATCATCTCGTTCGAATCGCGCCACACGCGCGATGGCGGCGGCAGCGTCGCCGCCGGCCCTGACGCCCACCATTCCCAGATGCCGAGCAGCGCCGCGAGCAGCAGCAGCGGCGGCACGACCACGGCCAGCGCGTGATGGATGCGCGGGCGCAGCTTGTCCTCCCAGCGCGGCGCGGGCGGTGCGGTGGGGGTCGCGGACATCGCGGCGGGTTCGGGTTTGGGGGTCAGCGCGTTCATCGGATCAGGCCGCCGCCAGGCGCTTGATGGTCAGGCTGTCCAGATAGGCCTGCGGGTTTTCGGGGTCGAAGACGCGGCCATCGAAGAAGGTCTCGCGCCCGCGCGAACGGCCGCTGGGCGTTTCGCTGTTGGGCACGCCGGCACGGGCAGCGGCGGCGCGCCAGATATCCTCGCGGTTCACCGCATCCAGCACCGGGGTGGTGTCGAAATTCGTGGGCAGCACGCCCCAGCGGATGTTCTCCACCAGGAACCATTGGTCATGGCTGCGGAACGGGTAGCTGGCATGGTCGCGCCAGAACTTCATGCTGATGTCGATATTGGTGGTGCGGCGGCCATCGCCGTAATCCACCTCGCCACGCATGCGGCCCAGGATGTCCGCCGGGGCCACGTTCAGCCAGGCGCGACGGCCGATGATGTCGCACATCTCGGCCTTGTTCGCCGGCACGTCGCACCAGCGCGCGGCTTCGATGACGGCCGCCGTGATCGCCTCGGCAGCGCGGGGATTCGCTTGCACGAAATCGCCGCGCAGCGAGAGCGCCTTCTCCGGATGGTCCTTCCAGATCTCGCCGGTCACCGCGGCCGTGTAGCCCAGGCGCTGCGTGACCAGTTGCGCGTTCCACGGCTCGCCCACGCAGAAGGCGTCCATCGTGCCCACGCGCATATTCGCCACCATCTGCGGCGGCGGGACCACGATGGTGGAGACATCGCGCTCGGGGTCGATGCCAGCGGCCGCCAGCCAGTAGCGCACCCAGCAATCATGCGTGCCGCCGCGGAAGGTCATGGCGACCTTGCTGTCGGCGTTCAGCGCGCGGCGCAGCGGCGCGGCATCCAGCCGCGCACCCAGCGCCTGGTGCTTGGCGGCGATGCTGATCGCCTGGCCATTGGTGTTCAGCCGCGCGGTGATGGTCATCGGCACTGGCTGGTTGTTCTGCACGATGCGGCCGGTGTGGATCAGATAGGCCATCGGTGTCAGCAGATGCGCGCCATCGATGCCGCCGCGAGCGCTGCCCAGCACCAGATTGTCGCGCGTGGCCCCCCAGCTGGCCTGACGTGACACTTCCACATCAGGCATGCCGTATTTCGCGAACAGGCCACGCTCGCGCGCGATGATCAGGGGTGCGGCATCGGTCAGCGCGATGAAGCCCAGATTGGCCCGCCGCACTTCGGGCGCGCTGGCCCCTTGCGCGAAGGCGCCGCGCGGCGTGGCGGCGCGCGCGGCGGCGAGCAGGGCGGTGGTGGAGAGGATGGCGTCGCGGCGGTTCATTGCGGTGGCTCCGTCGGTGAGAAAAGCGAGAGGTCTTCGCCGATGCGCGCGGCAGCCGCACGGCACAGCGAGGTGTTCCAGGCATCGAGCAGCGTGGCGGCGGCCGCGCCCTCGGGCAGGTGGCCCCAGCGGCGCATCTGGCCCATCCACCAGCCGGCCTCGGCGGCGTAGGGCATGGCGGCGGCGCGGAAGCTGAAGGGTTGGCGCAGCGCCGTGGCGATGGTCTCCAGCGGCAGATGTGCGAAGGCGCGGGTGCGGGTGATGCGCGCGGCCTCGGCCGCATTCTGCGCATCATCGAGCCAACGCAAGGCGGCCATGACAGCCGCGGTGATGGCGATCGCCGTCTCGCGATTCTCGTGCGCCCAGGCGGCGTTGAAGGCCAGCACCTTTTCCGGATGGTCGGGCCAGATGTCACCGGTGGTCAGCGCGATGCGCCCAGCGCCCAGCGCCACCGCATGGCTGCCCCAGGGCTCGCCCGCGCAGAAGCCGTCGATATGCCCCGCGGCGAGCTGCGCGGGCATCTGCGGCGGCGGCACCACCAGCAGCCGCAGGTCGCGGTCCGGGTCCAGCCCGGCGGCGGCCAGCCAATGGCGCAGCAGGTAGTTGTGCGAGGAGAAGGCGAAGACGACGGCCAGCGTCGCACCGCGCAGCGCGGCGGCACCCTCGGCCGCCACGCGCGCGGCCAGGTCCGGGCGCAGCGTGATGGTGTTGCCATTGCGGCCCAGCCCACAGCCGATGGTCAGCCGCGCCTGCACACCGCCGAGGCCCGCGGCCAGCGCGATCGGCAGCGGCCCCAGCAGATGCGCGCCATCCAGCGCGCCGGCCGCCAGCCTGTCACGCAGCGTGGCCCAGGAGGGTTCGACCGAAATCGCGACATTCAGCCCCACGGCTTCGAACAGGCCGAGCGCCTCGGCCACCATCAGCGGCGCTGCGTCGAGCAGCGGCACGAAGCCCAGGCGCGTCAGCCGCGCGGGGTGCCGGCGGGCGCTGCGGGAGCCAGCATCGAGATGCGATTCGGGCAAAGGGTGACGCCACTTGCGGGCCGCCATTGGACCGCGAGGGATCGGGTGAAGGGTGCCCCCGCGCCATTGCGGGCCTTCGATGGAGGGTGTGTATGCGGTGGGTATCGTGCGGGCCAGCCGGATTTTTCCGCAACGATGGTCAATTCGGCGCCAATCAGGAAAAGTCTGCTCGTTGGACGAGCTAAATGCCTAAAATCGCGCCAATATCGCCCGTGCCAGATCACCAATCTTCATGCCCCGATCCATCGCCAGCCGTTGCATGCGCCGATGCGCCTGCGGTTCGGTCAGGCCTTCATCGGCCATCAGGCGGCGCTTGGCGGCATCCACCGCTTCGCGTTGCGCGATGGTGGCGCGCGCGCGATCCAACTCCGCGCGCAGGCCCTGGAAGGCCCGGAACTGCAGCATCGCCACTTCCAGAACCGGCCGCACTTTCGCCGGCGACAGCCCCTCCACGACATAGGCCGCGACACCCGCCTCCAGCGCGGCCGCGATCTGCTCCGGCTGGCCCTTTTCGGCGAAGAGCACCACCGGGCGCGGTTCATCGCGGTTCAGCGCATGCATGGATTCCAACGCGTCGCGCGAGGGGTCGTCGATGTCGCAGACAATGACTTCCGCGCCCGAGGCACGGACAAGCGCGGTCAGCCCGGCAGCGTCAGGCGCCACGGCAACAACCTCGCAGCCCGTCGCCTCCAACCCGGCGCGGACTTCGGCGGCCCGTTCCGGCACGCCATCCACCAGCAGAACGCGCAGTGAAGCCTCCGTGGTCGTGGTGACCCGGTGGCTGGCTTTTCCCCGTTACCACTCATATTGCAGTGCGAAGTGCGATGGGAAGCCCGCATGTTCATCGCCGGTCGCGCGCCGCCCAGAGAAATGCACAGAAGGCGACCATGCCCACCACCACCAGCAACGGCGGCACCGGCGCATAACTGCCCGAGGACTGCCAGATCAGCGCGATCACCGCCGGCGCCATGGCCCGCGGCAACACGGCGCTCGCCGTCAACGCGCCGGTGATCGCGCCGTATCCCTGCTTGCCGAGCAGTTCCGCTGGCGCGCTGGCGCGCACAATGGTCAGCAGCCCATCGGCGATGGCCCAGCACAGCACGAAGCCCAGCAACCACAAGGGCACCGGCGGCGCCCACCACAGCCAGGCCAGGCCCAGCGGCAGCAGCGCGCAGGCAAAGACACCGACGGCCACCATGCGCACCCGCGCGCCCATCGCGTAGAGTGCCGCGCGCGCTGCCACCTGGAATGGGCCGTGCAGTGCGACCAGGGTGATGACCCATGCCTCGGCGATGCCCTTTTCCTTCAGCAGCAGCACCAGATGCGCGCCCAGCCCCACACCAATGAAGGAATGCGCGGACAGGCATAGCGCCAACCCCAGAAACGCCGGCCGCCGCAGGATGGGGCCGAGCGCCACGGGCGCCAGGGTTTCGCGCGTTTTCGGCCCGGTGCCGCGCAGCCCCCAGAGTGCCACCGGCGTCTGCGTGGCCTGCAACAGCGCCAGCACGAGCAATGCGCCGCGCCAGCCCACCGCTTCGTTCAGCAGCGCGATCATCGGCAGGAAGAGCGTGCCGGTGAAACCGGTGATGAAGGTGACCGCGGTGATGGCGCGCATCGGCTCGCGGATGGCCGAGACCATCACCGCCATCGCGCTGCCCCAGAGTGCCGCCGCCTGCACCATGCCGAGCAACACCCACAAGGCATAGAACACCCACAATTGCTGCACCTGGCCCCAGGCCGCGAGCACCAGAGCGCCCGCCAGCCCGCCCCATGCGATGGCCCCGCGGCCGCCATGCCGGTCCACCCAGCGGCCGGCCGGAATCGCCATCAGGCCCGAGACCAGAAGTCCCAGCGTGAAGGCGCCGCTGATCTCGGTGCGCGACCAGCCGAGCTCGCGCTCCATCGGCGCGATCATCAGCTGGAAGGGCGTGAAGAGGCAGCCCCAACCCACCAGCTGCGTGATGGCGATGGTCCAGATCAGCCGCTTCTCGGAGGCCATGTCAGCCGACGAACTGCTCGGCGATGATGCGCTCGGAGAGGTTGCGGTCCGGGTCGAACAGCAGGGTCAGCGTGATGGAGCGGTCCTGCCGCACCTCGACGCGCCGCACGTCACGGACTTCGGTGTAGTCGGCCACGGCTGCGACCGGGCGCTTGTCGTGTTCCAGCACCTCGAAGACCACGCGCGCATCCGCCGGCAGCAGCGCGCCGCGCCAGCGCCGCGGGCGGAAGGCGGAGATCGGCGTCAGCGGCAGCAGATTGGCCGAGAGCGGCACGATCGGGCCATGCGCTGAGAGGTTATACGCGGTGCTGCCGGCCGGTGTTGCGATCAGCACGCCATCGCAGATCAGTTCTGCCAGGCGTTCCTTGCCGTCGACCAGGATGCGAAGCTTCGCGGTCTGACGGGTTTCGCGCAGCAACGAGACTTCGTTGATGGCGAGCGCGGCATGCGTGGCGCCGGCGGTATGGGCGCGCATGCGCAGCGGGTGCAGATGCGCGCTTTGCGCGGCGGCCACGCGCGCCGGCAGATCATCCTCCCGGTAGTCGTTCATCAGGAAGCCGACGGAGCCGAGATTCATCCCGAAGACCGGCGGATTGCGCCCGAGGAAACGGTGCTGCGTCTCCAGCATGAAGCCATCGCCGCCGAGGGCGACGATATGCGTCGCATCCTCGGGCGATACATCGCCATAGCGCGCGATGAGCTTGTCGCGCGCCGCCTGCGCGGGCGGTGTCGCGGCGGCGAGGATGGCGATGCGCGGCGTCACAATGGCAGCTGCCTTGCGTCGCGATGCGCCAGCACCGGCATGTCGCGGCGCACGCGCGTGGTGATCGCGGCATCCATGCGCGCGCTGGCCCAGCCCCGGCCATCGCTGGCGCGTGCGACGACATGGCCCCAGGGATCGGCGATCAGGGAATGGCCGTGCACGAAGCGCGTCGCGCCGCGTTCCTCATAGCCGCCATGCGAGGCTGCGGCGGCGATCCAGCATTGGCTCTCGATCGCGCGTGCGCGCAGCAGCGGCTCCCAATGGTCCTTGCCGGTCTGTGCGGTGAAGTTGCTTGGCACCAGGATCAGTTCGGCGCCCATGCGGCGTAGCGCGATATACTGCTCGGCGAAGCGCATATCGTAACAGATCGTCAGTCCCAGAGTGACGTTGTCGAGCTTGCAGGTGACCAGCCTGTCGCCGGCGCCGTACAGCGCGCTTTCGCGATAGCCGGTGCCGTCGGGGCCTACGATGTCGAACAGGTGAATCTTGCGGTAGCGGGCGATCTCGGTGCCCGTGCGGTCGAAGACGATGGTGGTGTTGAACAGCTTCTCCGGGCCGCGTTCGATCATGCTGCCGCCATGGATGTTCACGCCCGCGCCGCGCGCGACCTCGCGCAGGAATTCATAGGCCGGGCCGCCGGTGGCACCCGGTTCGGGCAGGGTTTCGGCCGCGGCCTCGCGCGCTTCGCGCCCGCCGCCGAGATTGGTCCAGGTCTCGGGCAGGCTGATCAGGTCGGGGCGGTCGGCGGCGATGGCGGCATCGATCAGGGCGCGCGCCTGGGCGATATTGGCGGCCTTGTCGCTGCCCTGGTTCATCTGGATCACGGTGATGCGCATCACCGCATCAAGCGCCATCGGGCGCGCGCCTGCAAGCTACCCCGCATTGGCCCCGGCCGCGCGCACGACCGGCCCCCAGGCCGCTTCTTCGGCGCGCATGAAGGCCTGGTATTCCTCAGGGCCGGCGGGCCAGGGCTCGGCGCCGAATTCGCGCATGCGCGCGGCCACCGCGGGTTCCGCCAGCGCGCGCAGCACGGCCTGGGACAGCCTGTCGATGATGGGGCGGGGCGTCGCCGCCGGCGCCACCAGCCCATACCAGGAGGAGACGTCGAAATCAGCGATTCCGGCTTCGCGCATGGTCGGGATATCGGGGAACTGGCTCCAGCGCCGCGCCGGCGAGACGGCCAGCGCCCGCAGCGTGCCCGCGCGCACTTGTGGTGCGGAGGCTGGCGCATTGTCGATGGCGAACAGCACCTCACCGGTCAGCACCGCCTGCATGCTGGGCGCGGTGCCGCGATAGGGAATATGCGACAATTCCATCCCGATCCGCTGGCCGAACATCACGCCCGAGAGATGCGAGGATGTGCCCACCCCCGCCGAACTGAAGCTGCCTGCGCGTGGGTTGGCACGCAGAAAGGCCACCAGATCCGCCAGGCTGTTGAAGCCGCGCTGCGGCTGCACGATCAGCCAGTTGGGCAGCGCACAGATGCGCGCGATGCCGGCCAGGTCGCGGTTCGGTTCGAAATTCGGTCGCCGATGCAGATGCGGCCCGATGCCGTTGGAAGCGATATGGTTGATGAAGGTGGTGTAGCCATCCGGCGCTGCCTGCGCGCAGAGCTCTGCCGCCAGCATGCCACCCGCGCCGGGGCGGTTGTCGAGCCAGAATGGGTGCGTGAAGCTCTCGCGCAGGCTGGGTTCCATGAAGCGCATCAGCAGGTCGGACACACCGCCGGCGGCAGCGCCCACCAGCACGCGCCAAGGGCGTTCGGGCCAGGCGGTTTGTGCGAGAGCAGGCGCGGCCAAAGCTGTGGCCAGCAGCGCGCGGCGCGTGGCTTGGATCATGGCGTTATCCTCCGGCGGGCAGCATGGCGCGCGCGGGGGCGGCACTACAAGCCCAGACGTGCCCAGGCGGCGCGTTCCTCCATCGCCGCGGCGGCATCGCCCAGCAGGGAGAAGGGAAAGCGCCGGCGTCGCGCGCCGATCGGCAGTAGCTTCGCGTCTTCGCCGAAGCGCCGGCGCGCTTCGCCATGCGCGTCGCCCAGGCCATCGGCCAGGCCCAGCTCGACGCCTTGGCGGCCGGTCCAGAAGCGGCCGGTGAAGAGCTGTTCCTCCGGCGCGCGCAGGCTGCGGCGGCTGCGCACCCAGGCCTTGAATTCCTCATGCAGCGCGTCGAGCAATTCGCGCTGCCGCGCCGTGTCCTCCGCGCGCGCCGGCGCGAAGGGGTCCAGGAAGGATTTCTCGTCCCCCGCTGTCGCCATGCGCCGCTCCAGCCCGAGCCGCGCGATCGCGTCCTGCGCGCCGAACCCCGCGCTGATCACGCCAATGGAGCCGATAATGCTGGCGGGATCGACGATGATCTCATCCGCCGCGCAGGCGATCCAGTAGCCACCGGATGCCGCCGCATCTTCCACGCAGGCGATCACCCGCTTCTCGTGCTGCGCGGCCAGTTGCCGGATGCGCCCCGCGACCAGGCTGGACTGCACCGGCGAGCCACCCGGCGAATTCAGCGCCAGGAACACCGCCGGCGCGCGCTTCATCGCGAATGCCCGTTCCAGCGGCCCGTTCACCGAGGCAAGGTTGAGCGTACCGCCCAGCAGCCCGCCACGCCGCGCGGCGATCAGCCCTTCCAGGCGCACGAGCGGGATCAGGGGAGGGCGTTTGGTGAAGGGGATGCGCATCCCCTGCACATGGCATAAACCGGCGCCAGGAAAAGGGGTGCTGCATGGCGCATGTGCTGGTGGCGGGCGCGGGCCCGGTGGGAATGGTGGCGGCGAGCTGCCTGGCCGATGCCGGGATCCGCGTGACGATCCTGGAGCAATCGCCTGACCTGCCGGATGATCTGCGCGCCAGCACGTTTCATCCGCCCACGCTCGACATGCTGGAGCGTTTTGGCGTGGTGCCGGCGATGATCGAGCAGGGCCTGGTCTGCCCGCAATGGCAGGTGCGTGACCGTGAGCGTGGGGCGATCGCGACCTTCGACCTTGGTGTGCTGAAGGGCGACACCAACCACCCCTACCGCCTGCAATGCGAGCAATGGCGACTGACGCGCATGCTGCGCGACCGCCTGGCCGCGGTGCCGCATGTCACGATGCAATATGACGCGCGCGTGGCCGATGTGACGCAGGATTCCGATGGCGTGACGGTGCTGCTGGAGAATGGTGAGGCGGTGCGCGGCGACTTCCTGGTTGGTGCGGATGGTGCACGCAGCGCGGTGCGAAAGGGGATCGGCGCGCAATTCGAAGGCCAGACGATCCCTGAGGTCTTCCTGACCCTGTCCACCACCTTCGCCTTCCATGACGCGATCGGGGCGCTGGCCAACATCGCCTATATCAGTGACCCGGTGGAGTGGTTCGTGTTGCTGCGCACCGCATCGCTGTGGCGTCTTCTGCTGCCGACCGATGCCTCCGAGCCTGAGGAGGTCATGCTGTCCGAGGCGCGCATCCAAGCCCGCATGCAGGGCGTGCTGCCCACCGGCACGCCCTATGAACTGCGCCACCGCACGGCCTATCGCGTGCATGAGCGCGTCGCCGATCGCTACGTGGTGGGCCGCGTCGCACTCGCCGGCGATGCCGCGCATGTGAACAACCCGCTGGGCGGCATGGGCATGAATGGCGGCCTGCATGACGCCTTCAACCTGGCGGACAAACTGATCGCGGTGATCCAGGGTGCCGATGCCGCGCTGCTCGCGCGCTACGAACGCCAGCGCCGCAAGGTGGCGCTGGAAGTGGTCCAGCAGCAGGCGCTGCGCAACCGCCAGATCATGAATCAGCGCGACGCCTCGGTGCGCGAGGCCTATTTCGACGAGTTGCGCGCGACGGTGGACGACCCCGCGCGCCACCGCGCCTTCCTGCTGCGCGGCAGCCTGATCCAATCCCTGCGCGACCTGGAGAATGTGGCATGAGCGAGCTCGAGGTTTATGCGCGGCAGGGGATGGGCAATGCCTCCGGCTTCGGCGCTGCGCCCGCCTTATGCATCGTGGATTTTGTGGTGGGCTTCGCGGACCCCGCGCATTTCGGCGGCGGCAACATCGCACCGGCCATTGCGCAGACCGTGCACCTGCTGGCGCATGCCCGCGCGCGGGGTTGGCCTGTCGCGCATACCCGCGTCGTCTATGCCGATGACGGCAGCGATGCCGGCGTCTTCACCATGAAGGCGCCCAGCCTGCGCAAGCTGACCGAGACCTCGCCACTGTCGCAGATCGTGCCGGAACTGGCGCCGCGCGCCGGCGAGCTGGTGGTGCGCAAACGCGGCGCCTCGGCATTTTTCGAAACCACGCTGTCGGGCTTCCTGCGCCTGCACCGCGTGGACACGCTGGTGGTCGCGGGCTGCACCACCTCGGGCTGCGTGCGCGCCACCGTGGTGGATGCGATGCAGCATGATCTGCGCACCATCGTCGCGGTGGATTGCGTGGGCGACCGCGCGATCGGTCCGCATGAGGCCAACCTGTTCGACATGGGCCAGAAATACGCGGACCTTCTGACGTTGGCCGAAATCTTGGCGAAGCAGTGATGGAGACGGCGCTGCTGCGCAGCTTCGTCGCCGTCGCCGATACTGGCAGCCTGACGCGCGCGGCCGAACGGCTGATGATCGCGCAGCCCACCATCAGCCTGCAGATCAAGCGGCTGGAGGAGGCGCTGGGCCATCGCCTGCTGGACCGCTCGCCGCGGCACCTGCGCCTGACCGCTGAGGGCGAGACGCTGCTCTCCTTCGCGCGGCGCATCCTGGCGCTGTCTGATGAGGCGGTGGCGCAGCTGACGCAGCCGGATGTGGAGGGCCTGGTGCGGCTCGGCACGCCGGAGGATTTCGCGACCACGCATCTTTCGGGTGTGTTGGCGCGCTTCGCGCAGGGCCATCCGCGCGTCGCGCTGGAAGTCACCACCGACCTGACGCTGAACCTGATGGAACGCTTCCAGGCCGGCGAATTCGACGTGGTGCTGATCAAGCGCGAACCCGCAGGCCCGATCGCCGGCACGCGCGTCTGGCGTGAGGCGCTGGTCTGGGCGGCCGCGCGCGACGACGTCTTCGAGGGAAAGGCGGCGCTGCCGCTTGTCGTATCGCCGCACCCCTGCGTGTACCGCAAGCGCGCAATGCAGGCGCTGGATCGCGCCGGCCGCGCCTGGCGTGTGGCCTATACCAGCACCTCGCTCGCCGGCGCGCAGGCGGCGGTGCGCGCGGGCCTGGGCGTGACCGTGTTGCCGAAGGACATGGTGCCCGCGGATTTCTTCATCATGGACACCGCCCAGGGCGCGCCTGATTTGCGCGACACGGAGATTGCGCTGATGACGGCCGAGCCGATTGCACCACCCGCGCGCCGCCTGGCGGAACACATCGTCCGCAGCCTGGAACGCCGCTGATGCGCACTGCCGATTTCGATTTCGCTCTGCCCGATGCGCTGATCGCCCAGGAACCAGCCCGTCCGCGCGACGCCGCGCGCCTGCTGGTGGTGCGCCCCGATGCGCTGGAAGACCGCATCGTGCGCGACCTGCCCGATGTATTGCGCCCCGGCGATCTGCTGGTGGTGAACGACACGCGCGTGATCCCCGCGCGCCTCACCGCGCGGCGCGGCGAGGCACGCATCGAGGTGATGCTGAACCGGGCCGAGGGCAACGGCGTCTGGCATGCGCTGCTGCGCAATGCGCGCCGCGTGCGCGCCGGCGATGAACTGCGCATCGACGGTGCGGACATCACGGCCCGCGTGCTGCGCGCGCCCGAGGAAGGCGCCGCCTTCCTCGATTTCGGGCATGATGAAGCGCGCCTTGCCGATGCGCTCGACGCCGCCGGCGAAGTGCCGCTGCCGCCCTACATCACCCGCGCGCAAGGCCCGACCGAGGCTGATGCGCAGGACTACCAGACGCTCTTCGCGCGTGCGCCGGGCGCGGTCGCGGCCTCGACCGCATCGCTGCATTTCACGCCGGCCGTGCTGGCGCGGCTCGCCGCGCGCGGCGTGCAGCGCGTGGCGCTGACCTTGCACATTGGCGCGGGCACCTTCCTGCCGCTGCGCGCCGATGATCCGCGCGCGCACAAGCTGCACGCCGAATGGGGCGAGATCACACCCGAGGCCGCGGCCACCATCAACGCCGCGCGCGCCGAAGGGCGGCGCATCATCGCGGTCGGCACCACCATGGTGCGGCTGATGGAAGCGGCCGCCACCGGCGATGAAGCGGCGCCTGTGCGCCCCTTTCGCGGCCTGACCGACATCTATCTTCTGCCCGGCCACCGCTTCACCACCGCCGATGCGCTGATGACCAATTTCCATCTGCCGAAATCCACGCTGCTGATGCTGGTCTCGGCCTTCGCAGGCACCGAGCGCATGCGCAGCGCCTACGCACACGCCATTGCGCAAGGCTATCGTTTCTACTCCTACGGGGACAGTTCGCTGTTGTTCAGGGCATGACCACACGCACCGAGATCGCAGAAGCCCATGCGCGCATCCGCGCCGATATTCGCCGCACGCCGCTGCTGTGGCTGGACCCGTCGCTGTGCCTGAAGCTGGAATGCCTGCAGCGCGGCGGCAGCTTCAAATCGCGCGGGGCGTTCAACCGCTTGCGCAGCGCGGGCGATCTCTCGCGCGGCGTGGTCGCGGCGTCGGGCGGCAATCACGGCGTGGCGGTGGCGCTGGCCGCGCAGGCGCTGGGCGCGCAGGCGGACATCTTCGTGCCGGAGATCAGTGCCGCCGCGAAGCGCGCGCGCATCCAGGCCTTCGGCGCGAGGCTGGTGGTGGGCGGTGCGACCTATTTTGACGCGCTGGCCGCCAGCACCGCACATGCGCGGACCACCGGCGCTGTCGTCGTGCATGCCTATGACCAGCCGGAAGTGCTGGCAGGCCAGGGCACCGTCGCGCTGGAATGGCAGCAGGACGCGCCCGGCCTCACGCATGTTCTGGTCGCCGTGGGCGGCGGCGGGCTGATCGGTGGCATGGCCGCCTGGTATGCCGGCCAGGGCGTGCAGGTGATCGCGGTGGAGCCCGAGACCAGCTGCGCGCTGCATGCCGCGATGCAGGCCGGCAGGCCGGTGGATGTGCCGGTCTCCGGCGTCGCGGCGGACAGCCTGGGCGCGCGCAGCGTGGGTGCGCTGATGTTCGACATCGCGCGCCAGCATGTCGCGCAATGCGTGCTGGTGGCGAATGACGCGATCACCGCCGCGCAGAAGCACCTTTGGCAGACTGCACAGGTGCTGGCCGAGCCAGGTGGTGCCGCGGCGATGGCGGCCCTTCTGTCCGGCGCGTGGCAGCCGCCGCCAGGCGCGCGCGTGGGCGTGCTGGTCTGCGGCGCGAATTGCGATCCCGCTTCAGTCGGCGGCTAGGCGGCGCAGGGTCGCGGCCAGCGCATCCGGCAGGTTCAGCAGCGCCGGAAGGCGTGCGCGTTTCGCGCCGGGTACGCGCACCTTGCTGTCCTGTGTCATCATGGCGATCAGCGCCTCGATACGCGCGAGGTAGGCCGTGCTGCCGGCCAGCGCGCCCGGATCCACAGCAAGGATCGCCTGGCCCAGCCTGGGGCGGTTGCCCTCATCCTCGAAGAAGCTGTCGGCCTCGAAGCCGAAAGCCGCACCGGTCAACGCGACGCAGAGCAGTTCCACGACCAGCGCCAGCGCCGCGCCCTTGTCGCCGCCCAATGCCAGCATTGCGCCATGCAGTGCCGCCTTGGCATCGGTGGTGGGGTTGCCCTCAGCATCCAGCGCCCAGCCTTCGGGAATGGCCTCGCCCTGTTGCGCCGCGCGCATGATCTTGCCGCGCGCGACGGTGGAAAGTGCCAGGTCGATCACCAGCGGCGGATGCGGCGCAGCGCGCGGAAACGCGGCCGCCACGGGGTTGGTGCCGAGCAACGGCGCGCGGCCGCCCGGCACTGGCATCGCGGCCGGTGAATTGGTGAAGGCCAGTGCCACCAGGCCCTGCGCCGCAAGGCGCGCCACCGGCAGGCCCATCGCGCCGGAATGATGCGAATTGGTAATGCCGATGAAGGCCACGCCACTCGCGCGCGCACGCGCCGCGGCTTGGGTTTCGGCCAATGCGAGCGCGGGATAGGCCAGGCCGTTGCCGGCATCGATCAGCGCCGCACCGCCGCGTTCGCGCACCACATGCGGGCGCGCTGCGCCATCGGCGCGGCCATTGCGCAGGAAGGCGCAGTATTGCGACAGGCGCGACAGGCCATGGCCTGCCTGGCCGATCGCCTCGGCCTGCACCAGGGCCGCGGCGGTGCTGCGTGCGGCATCGGCGCCGGCACCCGCGCGCGCCAGCGCGGCTTCGACCAGTGCACGCGCTTCGGTCAGTGTCATGCGCTCAGGCATCGGGGCGAATGCCCGCTTCACGCACCAGCGCGCCCCAGCGGGTAACCTCGGCCTCCATGAAGGCGCGTGATGCCTCGGCCGGTTTTGCTTCCAGGTCGAAGCCCGCCTCGATGATGCGGCGCGTGGTGTCGGGCTCGCGCGCGACGCGCAGTGTCGCCTCCTCGATGGCACGCAGAATGGGCGCAGGCGTGGCGGCGGGCGCCAGCATCGCGGTCCAGTTGGTCATTGTCAGGCTGGGCATGCCGGCCTCGCGCACCGTCGGCACATCGGGCAGCGAGCGGTGCCGCGCCTCGCCCGTGGTGGCCAGCGCACGCAGGCGGCCGGCCTGCACCTGGCTGATGCATTCGGGCAGGTTGCTGACCATGAAGTCCAGGTTGCCGGCGACCAGATCGGTCACGCTCGGCGCGCCGCCGCGATAGGGCACATGGGTGATGTTGCCGCCCGCATTCGCGCCGATGCGAAACAGCTCGATCCCCAGATGCGGCGGCGAACCATTGCCCGAACTGCCGGCATTCAGCACCCGCGTGCGCGCCAGCGCGGCCAGCTCATTCAGGCTGCGTGCGGGGCTGTTCGCATTCACCACCACCAGCAGCGGCAGCGAACCCAGCACCGAGATCGGCGCCAGGTCTCGCATCAGATTGTACGGCGCCTGCGGGAAGAGCGAGACATTCACCGCATGGGTCAGCGTGATGGCCAGCAGCGTGTGGCCATCGGGTGCTGCTTTCGCCACCGCTTCCGCGCCGATCAGCGCATTGCCGCCGGGCCGGTTCTCCACGACGACAGGCCGCTGCCAGACCTCCTGCAGGCGCTGTGCGACGATGCGCGCCATGATGTCCGTCAGCCCCGCGGGCGTGAATGGCACGACATAGCGCACGGCCCTGTCCGGGAAGCCCTGCGCGAATGCCGGGGCGGCGAGCAGGCCAAGCGCTGCGCGGCGTGGGATCATGATGACGTCCTCCGTTCTGCGTGCGATCGCCAATGGCCGATCGCGGCCATGGCGTGAATCGCTCGCGCTTGCGGCCCAGCCTGCCAAGGCTTGGCGCCGCGCGCCAGCCGGATGATGCTGCGTGTCGACAAGGGAGCGCCGAGCATGGATATAAACCGCCTGGAACGGATGGCCGCGATTGTGCAGCAGCACATCGATGAGGGCCGCCAGCATGGTGCGGCCATCACGGTCGCACGCCACGGCCAGGTCGTGTTCGACCGCGTGCTGGGCCTGGCCGCGCCCGGCCGGCCGGCCACGCCTGACACGCTCTGGCTGCTCTACTCCAACACCAAGGTGATCACCGCATCGGCGCTGTGGCTTTTGGCCGAGGACGGGTTGCTGCGCTTCACCGACACCATCGCGCGCCACATCCCTGGCTTCGCGAAGCACGGCAAGGGCGAGATCACCATCATCCAGTTGCTGACGCACCAGGGCGGCTTTCCCGATGCGATCATGCCGCCCGAAGCCTGGGGCGAGCCTGCCGCCATCGCGGCCGCGGTGTGCGACTTCACCCTGCAATGGACGCCCGGCTCGCGCGTGCATTACCACCCGGCCGCAGCGCATTGGGTGGCAGCCGCGCTGATCCACGCCATCACCGGCCAGGATCATCGTGACTTCATCCGCACGCGCATCACCGAACCCTTGGGCCTGGCGCAGGACATCTTCGTGGGCCTGCCCGAATCAATGCATCACCGCGCCGCTGACATGGCCGATGTGACGCCCGGCGGGCTGCTGCGCCGCATGCCCGAATGCGGTGCGGCGCATCGCATCGCGGGCGTTCCAGGCGGCGGCGGATACGCCACCGCGTGCGGCATGGCGCTGTTCTACCAGGCGCTGTTGCAGCACCGCCTGGTCTCGCCGCGCATGCTGCAATACGTCACCCGCAACTTCACCGCTGATCGCGTGGATACCGCCATGGGCGTGCCCATGCATCGCGGCCTGGGTCCTGCGGCGCGGGGGCTGACGGATGGCTCGCGCGGGCTTGGTTCGCTCGCGCACCCCTCCGTGTTCGGCCATGGCGGCGTGGGGTCCAGCCATGTCTGGGGCGACCCCGATAGCGGCGTCTCCTTCGCCTTCATCAGCAATGGCAGGCAGGCGGAGGAGGACTGGCACCTCGCGCGGCTCGATGTGCTGTGCAACCTGGTGCACAGCGCGATCAGGTAGCGGTCCGATCCTGAAGCCTGCCTAGCGGGCTTCAGGTGAATCGGCCCGCCAGCCGCGCGTTATTCGTTGGGGCGCAGATTGTTGCGGCGTGCCACCGCGCCCCAGCGCTCCAGTTCGGCGGCCACGAAAGCGCTGAATTCCGCGGGCTGCATGGGCGTGGGCTGCGCGCCTTCATCGGCGAGGCGCGCCAGCACATCGGGGCTGCGCAACGCGATGCTGGCGGCTTCGGCAAGGCGCGCCTGCACCTCCGGCGGCGTGCGCACCGGCGCCACGATGCCGTACCATTGCATGGCCTCGAAGCCCGGCAACGTCTCGGCGATCGCGGGCACATCGGGTGTCTGCGACAGGCGCTCGCGCGCGGTGGTCCCGAGTGCCGTTACGCGACGGTCGCGCAGCACGGGCAATGCGGCGGGCGTGCCCGTCATGCCGGACTGGATGTTGCCGGCCACCAGGTCGATCACCATCGGCCCCGAGCCGCGATAGGGCACATGCACCATGCGCAGCCCTGCCGCCTCCAGGAAGGCGATCATGCCGATATGCACATTCGAACCCGCGCCGGCGCTGCCATAGGTGATGGTGTCGGGTGCGGCGCGCACGCGCGCGATGAAGCCCGCCAGACCACCTTCGGCCAGCGCATGCTGCGCCAGCAGCACCATCGGCACCTTGGCGATCATGCCGATATGCGCGAGGTCCCGCATCACATCCGCGCGCATGCGGTAGATATGCGGGTTCACCGCCAGCGTGCTGATCATCCCGATGCCGATGGTGTGCCCGTCAGGCTGCGCCGCGGCCATGGCTTCGGTGGCGATGGTGCCGGCCGCACCGCCGCGGTTTTCCACCACGACCGGCTGGCCCAGCGTGGCCGACATGCTCTGGCCCATGACGCGCGCCAGGATGTCGGTGGCGCCGCCGGGCGCGGCTGGTGCGATGAAGGTGATGGGCCGGCGCGGCCATGGGGCTTGCGCCAGGGCGGGCGTGGCGAGCGGGGTTGCGAACAGCGCGCGGCGTGTGGCTCGGATCATGCGCCAAGGCTGCTTCAAGGGCCGGGCGCTTGTCCAGCGATGATCGCCCGCAGCGCGGCCTGCGGCGCCGCGAGCACGCGCGGCCCCGCCGCACCCGCCATCGAGACCTGCGCCAGCGCCACGCGGTCCGCGCCATCATCCAGCGCGGCCTGTGCTGCGGCGCGGATCATCGCGAGGTAGCCTGCGCTGTCGCCGGCACGGAAGCGCGCCCAGGCGCCGGGCACCAGCCGCACCGACAGTGCCGCATCGCCTGCCGCGCGGAACAGCTCGGTGGTGGGGGCGAGCGTCGTTTCCACAGCGCAGAGCACCACCACTTGGCCGTTCTGCATCGCCTCCCGTGCCAGCGCGGCATCGGCGCGCAACGCCAGGCCCTCGGCTGCGGGGCCAAGTGTGGAGCAGGTCAGCAGGCGGGCCGTGGGCATGGCGCGCAGCGTGGACTGCACGGCGTTGGTGATGCCTGGCGTCAAGCCGCCGGCGGCCTCGGCATCGGCCAGCAGATCAGCGCGCACGGCATGCCGCAGCGACAGCATCGGGAAGTCGCGCGCCGCCGCATCGAAGATGGCGGCGTTGCTGGCGGCGGTGTGCAGGCAATGGATCACGCGCATGCGCACAGCATGGCACGCATGCCGCGCCTGCACAGATGCGCGCTTGAAGTGGCGCAGGCTGCATGCGACTGACAAGCCATGACGGCCTCCATGGCCGCGGCGCGCGCGCGCCGCGAATTTCCTGTCTTCGTCGCCGCCGCCACCTGCGCCTTTGCCGGCGTCTGGATGAGCGTGCCGCTGGCCGCCGTGTTGCTGGCCGAGGGCGGCGCCGCGCCCGCCACGGTGGGGCTCTATGCCGCCAGCGTGTGGGTGGCCGCATTGTTCAGCGCGCCGGCCACGCCATGGCTTGCGGCGCGTGCCGGCGGTGCGCTGCGGCTGCATCAATGGGCGGCGGCGCTCTCGGCGTTGGCGCTGGTCGGATTGTCCACTGCGCCGCCCTTGTGGCTGTGGTTCGTGATCGGCCCCGCGCTTGGCATAGCATCCTGCCTGACATGGACCACCGCGGACGCCATTGCCGGCGCGCTCGCGCCGCCAGGCGGCGAGGGGCGCTTCCTGGGCATCTACCAGACCTTCATCTCGGCAGCGATCGGCGGTGGACCGGCGGTGCTGTGGCTGACCGGCGTGCATGCCGGCGCCTTCCTGGCTTCGGCCGCGATCATGCTGCTCGGCCTGGCGCTGACCGTCATGCTGCATGAACCGCTGGGCGCGGTGCCGCGCCGTTCGCGGCTGACCCTTTTGCGCCTGCGTCCGGTGGCGCTGATGATGATCGCCCCCGCCGGCGCCGCGGCGTTGTGCGGAGCGCTGGAGGGCATGGCCGGCGCGGTATTCCCGGTGCAGGCGCTGGCCTTGGGCATGAGTGCGGGGGCGGCGGCTTCCATCGTGGTGGCGACGGGTTTCGGCAATACACTGTCGCAGTTTCCGGTGGGCTGGGCGGCGGATCGGTTCGGTGCGCATCGCGCCTTGCTGGGTTGTGCGATCGTGGTGGCGGCGGGCGCCATCGCCTGGCCGTTGCTGGCGCCAGGCTGGGGCATCTGGCCGGTGCTGGCGGCCTGGGGCGGTGCGGCGGGCGCGATCTACACGCTGGGCATGGTGCGGGCGGTGCAGCGCTTCGCCGGGCCGGCGCGTGCGGTCGGCATGGCCGGTTTGAACACGGGCTATCTGCTGGGCGGTGCGCTGGGCGCGCCGCTCGGCGGGTTGGTGCTGCAGTTCTTGCCCGGCTGGGGATTGCCGCTGGCGATCGCGGTGCTCGCGCTGGGCGCCGGTGTGGCGCTCAGCGTGGCGGCGTTGCGCCGGGGATGAAGGCGCGCAGCGCGTCGATCACCTGGCCGGGCA
>JAIXVH010000312.1 GCA_027483125.1 Acetobacteraceae bacterium
AGGGGTGCCAGGCGGGTTTCGATCTCGGCCGGGTTGCCCGCTTCGAGGCCATGCAGCCCCCACATCAGCAGGGCCAGGTCGCGGTAGAGTTGGTCAGCCCCGGAATCGCTGGCCACCTGGTTCCAGATGACGAGCGCACGATCACGCTCCCCGGCTTCGGCGGCCAGGGCCGCGGCGCGCAGGCGGGCCAGTGTGCGGTAACCGGTGGGCGCGTCATTGCCGATGCCGGCCAGGCGCTCGGCAATGGCCTTGATGTCCGCACCTTCTTCGGCCGCGGCGCGGGTGGCGCCGAGATATTCCGTGGCGGCCGCGGTGGCATTGCGGTTCTCCCACCAGGTCCAGCCCTGCCAGCCGCCGACGCCGCCCAGGATCAGCAGCGCCAGGCCCGTCAGCGCGCTGCCGTATTTCTTCAGCAGCGCCTGCGTGCGTTCCTGCCGCAGCTCCTCTTCGACCTCGTCCACCAAATCCGGCACTGGAATTCCCCGTATGATGCGGCAGGGTATAGCCGTCGCTTCGGGGCGCGTTAAGGGCCGCGTGGCAGGGTGGGGGGGTGAGACGTTTGATCCCCCTTGTCCTGATCCTGCCGCTGGCGGCCTGCGACGGCCCGGCCATCGTGGCCACGGCCGGCGTGAATATCGCGGCTTTGACGCTGGCGGGGCGGACGGTGCCGGATATGGCGGTCTCGGCGGTGACCGGGCGGGATTGTTCGATGGTCCGGCTGGACCGGGGCCAACCCTATTGTGGCCCGGTGGAGGGCGCGGCGGCGCCGCCCGCGCCCTTTTGCACGCGCAGCCTGGGGGCGGCCGATTGCTGGGTGACGCCGCCGGCGGCGAGCCCGGCGCATCGCGGCGTGGCGGATGCGCCGGCCGCGGGGCCGGAGGCGGGGACGCGCTGGCATAACCTGTGGTGACAGACGGCCGCATGCGCGCAATTCTTCCGCCAACCGAAACGGAGGACACGCATGGAACTCGGCATCGCAGGCCGCACCGCCATCATCTGCGCCGCATCAAAAGGCCTGGGCCGCGGCTGCGCCATGGCGCTGGCGCGTGAAGGCGTGAACCTGATCATCGCCGCCCGCGGCGCCGAAGCACTGGAGGCCACCGCCGCGCAGCTGCGCGGCATGACCAATGCCGGCATCACCGCCATCCAGGCCGATGTCACGACTGAGGCCGGCCGCGCCGCCCTGCTCGCCGCCTGCCCCAACCCGGATATCCTCATCACCAATGCCGGCGGCCCGCCGCCGGGCGAATTCACGCAGTTTTCCCTCGATGACTGGCGTGCGGCGGTCGAAAACAACATGATCACGCCGATCGCGCTGATCAGTGCCGTGGTGCAGGGCATGATGAATCGCGGCTTCGGGCGAATCATCAACATCACCAGCTATTCGGTGCGCATGCCCATCGGGTCGCTCGAATTGTCCAATGGCGCGCGGGCGGGGCTGACGGGCGCGGTCAGTGCGCTGGCGCGGCGCGCGGCACCCTACAATGTCACCATCAACAACCTGTTGCCCGGGCCTTTCGACACTGATCGCATCCGCAGCAACTGGGCCAAGGCGGCCGAAGTCTCAGGCCGCAGCATGGAGGATGTCGCGCGCGATGGCGTGAAATCCATACCCGCCCGGCGCCTGGGCACGGCCGAGGAATTTGGTGCCACCGCCGCCTTCTTCTGCAGCGCCCATGCCGGCTTCATCACCGCGCAGAACATCCTTCTGGACGGCGGCGCCTATCCTGGCACGATGTGAACCATGATCACCGAGACCGATATCGAGACCTACCAGCGCGACGGCGCCATCCTGATCAAGGGCGCATTCACCCCTTGGGTGGAACGCCTGCGCGAGGGCATCGCCGCCGTCATGGCCGACCCCAGCCCCTATGAGCGCAGCTACACGCCCAAGGATGGCTCGGCGCCCTTCTTCCAGGATTTGTGCAACTGGCAGCGTGTGCCTGTGTTGCGCGATTTCGTGCATGATGGCCCGGGCGCGGAGATCGCCGCACAGCTGATGCGCAGCCGCGTGGCGCGCTTCTTCCACGACCATATCCTGGTCAAGGAGCCGGGCAGTTCCATCGTGACCCCCTGGCACCAGGACAGCCCCTATTATTGCGTGGGCGGCGAGCAATCGGTGTCCTTCTGGATTCCGCTGGACCCCATCCCGCGCGCGACCACGCTGGAATGCGTGGCAGGCTCCCATCGCTGGGGCGTCAATCACAAGCCCAAGCGCTTCGATGGCACCGACCTGTATGAGAACGACACCACCGTCGAACTTCCCGATATCGACGCCGCGCGTGACCAATACACTATCCTGGGCTGGGCGATGGAGCCGGGCGATGCGGTGGCCTTCGATTTCCACTGCGTGCATGGCGCGCCGGGCAATAATGGCCGCAGCGAACGCCGCCGCGTGATGTCGGCGCGCTGGGTGGGTGAGGATGCGTATTTCATCGACCGCAAGGGGCGGGGTTCGCCACCGCTGCGGCACCTGACGCTGGCCGATGGCGCGCCCTTGGAGGGGGCGGATTTTCCGGTGGTATTCCGAGCCTGAGCGGCCACTGGCCGCGGGCCTCCGGCCATGCAAGTGTGAACGTAATGAGAATCGATTGGGTCATGCCGCGCGCGGCCTTCGTGATGTTGTTCCTGGCGCTCGCAGTCTCCGTCGCACGGGCGCAAACCTCGCGCGATGAGGCATGGCGGTGGTGCGCCAGGGATAGCGCTGCGGTGACGCTGACGGCGCAGGTGACGGGCTGCAGCTGGGTGATCGACTCGGGGCAGGAAGCCCAGGTGAACCAGGCCATCGCCTTCAGCAACCGCTGCAATGCCATGCAGGCCCGTGGCGAACACACAAGCGCCATCGCGGACTGCGATGCGGCGGTGCGGCTGGACCCGAGCAATGAGCTGGCCTTGATCGGCCGCGGCCTGGCGCGCCATGACCTGGGTGAATGGGCGGCCGCCATCCCCGACTATACCGCCGCGCTGGCGATCAACCCGCGCAACGCCTACGCTCTGGCCAATCGCGCCATCGCCCAGCTCAGGCTGGGGCATACCGGCCCGGCGCAGTCCGACATCAACGCGGCCATCGCCGCGGCTGCGGAAGACAATGGCTGGCCCCATGCCGCCCGCGGCGCGCTGGCCATGCTGCGCGACGATGTCGTCGCCGCCGGACGCGACCTGACCGAGGCGCTGCGCCGGGAACCGCAGAACGCCAATATCCTGCAACTGCGCAGCCTGCTCCGCGCCCGCCGGGGCGATCCGGCGCGCGCCCAGGCCGATGCCACGGCCGCGCGCGCGATCAATGCGCGCGCGGTGCAATCTGTGGTGGACATCTTCGGCCCGGCCATCGCCAGGCGCTGAGGCGCCAGCGCTATCCACTTGGCAGCCCCGCCGGATTGCTGCCACTCTTTGTGCCACGCATAATCCGGAGAGCTATTCCATGCAGCGCCGCACCCTCGCCCAGGCAGCCGCCATCGGCACCGCCACCCTCGCCACCCCCGCCTTGTCGCAGGGCCGCATCGAGTGGCGCATGGTCACCATCTGGCCGCGCAACCTGCCCGGGCCTGGTGTGGCGGCGCAGCGCGTGGCCGACCGCATCGGCGCGCTGTCGGGCGGACGCCTGACGGTGCGGCTGTTCTCCGCGGGCGAAGTGGTGCCGGCACCTGGCGCCTTTGACGCGGTCGCCGCAGGCACCGCCGATCTCTACCACGGCGTGCCCGCCTTCTGGATTTCGAAGTCGCCCGGCATCGGCTTCTTCGGCAGCTTCCCCTTCGGCCTGACGGCGCAGGAACGCCAGGGCTGGATGATGCATGCCGGCGGCCAGGCGATGTATGACGAAATCTACGCGCGCTTCGGCATCAAGCCCTTCATCTGCGGCGATAGCGGGCCGCAATGGCTCGGCTGGTTCCGCCGCGAAATCCGCGGCATCGAGGATTTCCGTGGCCTGCGCTTCCGCACCACGGGCCTGGGCGCGGAGATGTTCCGCCGCGCCGGTGCGTCCGTCGTGAACCTGCCGGCGGGTGAGATCTTCTCCGCGCTGCAATCGGGCACGATCGATGCCGCCGAATTCCTGGGCCCCTTCTCCGACGCCCCGCTCGGCCTGCACCAGGTCGCGAAGAACTATTACTTCCCCGGCGTGCAGGAGCCGTCCTCGGCGGAAGAAATCGGCATCAACATGGCCCGCTGGAACGCGCTGCCCGATGACCTGAAGGCCATCGTCTCGGCGGTTGCGGCCTCGATGCATGACTTCACCACCACCGAATATGATGTGCGCCACCCGGTCGCCTTGCAGGAACTGGTCACGCGCCATCAGGTGGTGGTGCGCGAAGCCCCGCGCGACCTGCTGATCGCGCTCGGCAACACCGCCGGTGAAATGCTGGCCGAGCTGCGCAACCACAATGACGCGCTGGTGAAGCGCATCGCCGACAGCTACGCCACCTTCCGCAACCGCTCCGCCGGCTATTACGCGCAGACCTATGCGGCCAACTTCAACTCCCGCACCCTGCCGATCCGCTGGGGTTGATGCGCGCCGCATTGAAGCTGGCGGACGGTATCGACGCTGTATCGCGCGCCATCGGCATGAGCGCGCGCTGGCTCGCGGTCGCGGTGGTGCTGGTGCAGTTCCTGGTCGTGGTGCTGCGCTATGTCTGGTCCTCCAGCTTCGTCTGGATGCAGGAGAGCGTGGTCTATATCCACGCCGCGCTCTTCATGCTGGCGATCGGCTATGCCTATCTGCTGGATGCGCATGTGCGCGTTGATTTCTTCTACGGCCAATGGTCTGAGCGCAAGAAGGCCATCACCGACATCCTGGGCATATTGCTGACCGTGCTGCCCTTCTGCGCGCTGCTCTGGTGGGCCTCCTTCGGCTATGTGGAGCGCAGCTTCCGCATGGGTGAAGGCCCGATGGCGGTGGGCGGATTGCCGCTGCAACCCTGGCTGAAATCACTGATCCTGGTGATGGCGGCGCTGCTGGCGCTGCAATCGCTCTCGATCCTGATCCGCGCCGTGGCGGTGCTGACCGGTGCGGCCGAGAGCATCTTCCCCCGCCGCCAGACCATGGCCGAGGGTTAGCGCCACCATGGCCATAGCCAGCGCGCCCCTCCGAGCATCCGCGCGCATGGCGCGCGGCGCCGCCCACACGCCCTTCCCACCCGCGATGCGCGTTGCGCGGCGCAGCCAAGGCGGCGAAGCCGCCGCCCGGCGCTTGAGGGCAGCACAATGAGCACTTCCGCCACCGGCCAATGGCTCGACCTGTTCATGATGATCGCGCTGTGCACGCTGATCATGACGGGCATTCCCGTGGTCTTCATCCTGACCGGCTGCGCGGTGATCTTCGCGCTGCTCGGCGTGATGTTCGGCGCCTTCGACATGTTCCTGTTGGGCGCGCTGGCGCAGCGCCTGTTCGGCACCATGACCTCGGAAGTGCTGATCGCCATCCCGCTCTTCATCTTCATGGGAATGATGCTGGAGAAATCCCGCATCGCGCCGGAACTGATCGAAGCCATGGGCCGTCTGTTCGGCTCGCTGCGCGGCGGGCTCGCCGTCTCGGTGACGCTGGTCGGCGCGCTGCTTGCGGCGTCCACCGGCATCGTGGGCGCCACAGTCGTCACCATGGGTCTGATCGCCCTGCCGGCGATGATGAAGCACCGCTATGACCCGGCCTTTGCCACCGGCACCATCTGCGCCGCCGGCACGCTGGGGCAGATCATCCCGCCTTCCACCGTCATGGTCATCATGGGTGAGGTGCTGGCCGGCGCCTACCAGCAAGCGCAGCTGGCGCAGGGCAAATTCAGCATCGACACCATCTCGGTGGGTGAGCTTTTCGCGGGCTCCATGATCCCTGGCCTGATGCTCGCCGGCATCTACATCATCTACCAGCTCACGCTGGCCTGGCTGCGCCCCGAGGTCGGCCCGCCCATCCCGGTGTCGGAACGCGAGGGTGTCACCGGCGGCCAGCTTGCGCGCGCGCTGGTGCCGCCGATCGCGCTCATCATGGCTGTGCTGGGCAGCATCATGGGCGGCATCGCAACGCCCACCGAGGCTGCCTCGGTCGGCGCCATCGGCGCGACGCTTTTGGCGGGCTTGCGCAACACCGAAGGCAGCCCCTGGCCGATCTACGCCGCCGCCCTCGCCGCCGTGCTGATGGTGGTGCTGGCCACCTTCTTCGACATGCGCATCGGCCGCATGGAAGCGCCGCTGGCGGACCGGCTGGCGATGCTGGCGGCCGGCCTGCTCGGCATGGTGCTCGCCTATGGCATCGCGCTGTCGCTATGGCGCAGCTTCAGCACCGGCGTGCTCGGCAGCGTCTCGCATTCCACCATGACCGTGACCGCGATGATCTTCGCGACCCTGATCGGTGCCACGCTGTTCAGCCTGGTGTTCCGCGGCCTGGGCGGCGACGAGATGATCCGCCATTTCCTCGAGGCCATGCCCGGCGGCAAATACGGCGCGCTCTTCGTGGTGATGCTGGTGATCTTCATCCTGGGCTTCCCGCTGGATTTCGTGGAGATCGTGATCATCGTCATCCCCATCGTGGGGCCGGTGCTGCTGCAGATGGACATCCACCCCATCTGGCTCGGCGTGATGATCGCGGTGAATCTGCAAACCAGCTTCCTCACGCCGCCCTTGGGGCCCACGCTGTTCTACATCCAGTCCGTGCTGCCCAAGGGTGTGACCGCGCGCGATGTGTATCGCGGCGTGATCCCCTTCGTCGGGCTGCAATGCCTGGGTCTGGTCATCCTGATGGCATTTCCCGAACTCGCGACCTGGCTGCCCTCTGTGCTGTTCCGCTGAGCACTTGCGGCGGGCCGCCCGCCGCGTGCAGGCTGTGGCCCACAAGAAGGAGGCAAGCATGCAAAGACGCACCCTGCTCGGCGCCACCGCCGCGGCGGCCCTGCCCGCGCCCGCCTATACCCAGCCCGCCGCCGCGCGCACTTTGCGCGTCATCCCGCAGGCCAACCTCACCAGTCTGGACCCGGTCTGGACCACCGCCGTCGTCACCCGCAACCACGGCTACATGGTGTGGGACCACATCGCCTCCACCGACGAAGCCGGCGAGGTGCGGCCGCAAATGGCCGAGGGCTGGACGATCGAGGATGACGGCCGCCGCTGGGTCTTCACCCTGCGCCCGGGCCTGCGCTTCCATGACGGCGTGCCGGTGCGCGCGCAGGATTGCGTGGCGAGCATCCGCCGCTGGGGCGCGCGCGACAGCTTCGGCCAGGTGGTCATGGCCGCCACCGATGAACTCACCGCACTCGATGACCGCCGCTTCCAGTTCCGCCTGAAGCGGCCCTTCCCGTTCCTCGCACTCGCCATGGGCCGCAGCCAAGGCCCCACGCCGATCATGCCCGAGCGGCTCGCGATGACGGACCCCAACCAGCAGGTGCGCGAGAGCATCGGCAGCGGTCCCTTCCGCTTTGTCGCCAATGAATGGAACCCCGGCACACGCGCGCTGTGGGTGCGCAATGACGACTACGTGCCGCGCCAGGAACCGCCGAGCGGCCTGGCCGGCGGGCGCATGGCGCGCATCGAGCGTGTGGAATGGACCGTCATCCCCGACAGTTCGACGGCCGCCAATGCCATGCAAACGGGCGAGCAGGACTACTGGGAATACCCGCTGCACGACCTGCTGCCGGTGATGCGCCGCAACCGCAATCTGGTGATCGAACAGCGGCTGCTGCATGGCACCTATGGCTGCCTGCGCTTCAACCATTTGCACCCGCCCTTCAACAACGCCGCCATCCGCCGCGCGGTGGCCATGGCGGTGGACCAGCGCGACTACATGCGCGCGGTGGCCGGTGAGGACCCGGCCGGCTGGTCCGAATGCCTGGGCGTCTTCGCCTGCGGCACGCCGCTGGCCAACGACAATGGCAGCGATGTGCTGCGCGTGCGCAGCATCGAGCGCGCCCGCGCCGCGCTGCGCGAGGCGGGCTACAACAATGAACGCGTGGTGCTGGTCGCACCGGGCGATTATCCGCAGATCAACGCGCTGTCCCTGGTGACGGCCGATTTGCTGCGGCGCATCGGCATGAATGTGGAACTGGTCAGCGCCGATTGGGGCACGCTGGTGCAGCGCCGCACCTCGCGCGAGCCTGTCGAGCGCGGCGGCTGGTCCATCTTCCACACCACCGCCAGCGGTGATGCGCTGGACATGCCGCCGGTGCATCTCTTCGTGCGCAGCAATGGCGAGCAGGCCTGGTTCGGCGGGCCCAATGATGCCGAGATCGAACGCCTGCGCGATGAATGGCTGGGCG
>JAIXVH010000272.1 GCA_027483125.1 Acetobacteraceae bacterium
CGCTCGATCGCCATGGCGCGCTCGTCCTTGTCGACGCCGCGGCGGCTGAAGACGCGCACATCGACGATGGTGCCCGCCACACCCGGCGGCAGTCGCAGCGAGGTGTCGCGCACATCGGACGCCTTTTCGCCGAAGATCGCGCGGAGCAGCTTTTCTTCCGGCGTCATCGGGCTTTCACCCTTCGGCGTCACCTTGCCCACCAGGATGTCGCCCGGCTGCACTTCCGCACCGATATAGACGATGCCTGCTTCGTCGAGGTTGCGTAGCGCTTCCTCACCGACATTGGGGATGTCGCGGGTGATTTCCTCCTGGCCGAGCTTTGTGTCGCGGGCCATCACTTCGAATTCCTCGATGTGGATCGAGGTGAAGACGTCATCCTTCGCGATACGCTCGCTGATCAGGATGCTGTCTTCGAAGTTGTAGCCGTTCCAGGGCATGAAGGCGCAGAGCACGTTGCGCCCGAGCGCCAGCTCGCCGAGCTCCGTGGACGGACCGTCGGCGATGATGTCGCCGGCCTGCACATGGTTGCCCACCTTCACCAGCGGGCGCTGGTTGATGCAGGTGGACTGGTTGGAGCGCTGGAACTTGCGCAGGCGATAGATGTCGACGCCGCGCGTCGTGCCTTCTTCCCCGGTCGCACGCACCACGATGCGCGCGCCGTCGATGCTGTCCACCACGCCGTCGCGGCGCGCGACGATCGTCGCACCCGAATCGCGGGCGACCGCGGCTTCCATGCCGGTGCCGACCAGCGGCGCATCGGCGCGGATCAGCGGCACCGCCTGGCGCTGCATGTTGGAGCCCATCAGCGCGCGGTTCGCGTCGTCATTCTCAAGGAATGGGATCAGCGCCGCAGCCACCGAGACCAGCTGCTTCGGCGAGACGTCGATCGCCGTCACCTGCTCCGGCGGCACCAGGCGGAAATCGCCGCCCTGGCGCACGCTGACCAGTTCCGACAGGAACTCGCCCGTCTCCGCATTCACCGAGGCATCTGCCTGCGCCACCACCAGCTTGTCCTCTTCCATGGCGGAGAGGTAGCGCGGGCTGCCGGTGATCTTGCCGTCCTTCACCAGGCGATAGGGCGTCTCGATGAAGCCGTACTTGTTCACCCGCGCGAAGGTGGCGAGCGAGTTGATCAGGCCGATATTCGGGCCTTCCGGCGTCTCGATCGGGCAGATGCGGCCGTAATGCGTCGGGTGCACGTCGCGCACCTCGAAGCCGGCCCTTTCACGGGTCAAGCCGCCCGGGCCAAGCGCCGAGAGGCGGCGCTTATGCGTCACTTCCGACAGCGGGTTGGTCTGGTCCATGAACTGCGACAGCTGCGAGGAGCCGAAGAATTCGCGCACCGCGGCCGCCGCCGGCTTCGCATTGATCAGGTCATGCGGCATGACCGTGTCGATATCGACCGAGCCCATGCGCTCCTTGATGGCGCGCTCCATGCGCAGCAGGCCCAGGCGATACTGGTTTTCCATCAGCTCGCCGACCGAACGCACGCGACGGTTGCCCAGGTTGTCGATGTCATCGACCTGGCCCTTGCCGTCCTTCAGTTCCTGCAAAATCTTGACCGTCGCCACGATGTCCTGCTTGCGCAGCGTGCGGACGTAATCCGGCACATCATCATGGCTGAAGCCCAGGCGCATGTTCATCTTCACGCGGCCGACCGTGGAGAGGTCATAGCGTTCCATGTCGAAGAACAGGCCCTTGAACAGGGCTTCCGCGGTCTCCGCCGTCGGCGGTTCGCCGGGGCGCATGACGCGGTAGATGTCCATCAGCGCTTCATCGCGATTGGTGTTCTTGTCCACCATCAGCGTGTTGCGGATCCAGGGGCCGACGGTCTGGTCGATGGCCAGCGTGGGCAGGCTGTCGATGCCCGCTTCCTCGATGGCGGCGAGCTTGGCCTCGGTCAGTTCCTCACCCGCTTCGGCCCAGATTTCACCGGTTTCCCAGTTCACCAGGTCGCGCGCCATGAAGCGGCCGAGCAGATCGGTGCGGCCGACCAGCACTTCGGTGGTGCCACCCTCAGCGATCTTCCGCGCGGCGCGCGGGGTCAGCTTGATGTCCTTCTCGGCCACCACGGCGCCGGTCTTGGCGTCGATCAGGGGCTCGAACAGCTTGGCGTTGCGGAAGGCTTCCGGATCAAAGGCGCGCGCCCAACCCTTGGGCGTGCGCGTGAATTCCACCTGGCCGTAGAAAGCCGTCAGGATTTCCTCGGCATCCATGCCGCGGATTTCGGAGACATCCAGCTCGCGCCCTTCGGCGGCGGCACGCACGCGCTTATCCTCGGTCGCCTCATTGTCGAGCGCCAGCAGCAGCGTGGTCGCCGGCAGCTTGCGCTTGCGGTCGATGCGGACGTAGCAAATGTCCTTGGCGTCGAATTCGAAATCCAGCCAGGAACCGCGATAAGGGATCACGCGCGCGGCAAACAGATACTTGCCGCTGCTATGCGTCTTGCCCTTGTCATGGTCGAAGAAGACGCCCGGGCTACGGTGCATCTGCGACACGATGACGCGCTCAGTGCCGTTCACGATAAAGGTGCCGTTATCCGTCATGAGCGGCATGTCGCCCATGTAGACATCCTGCTCCTTGATATCGCGCACCGAGCGGGAGCCGGTGTCCTCGTCGATATCCCACACGATCAGACGCAGGCGCAGCTTCAGCGGTGCGGCGAAGGTCAGGCCGCGCTGGATGCATTCTTCCACGTCATACTTCGGCTCTTCCAGCTCATACTGGACGAATTCCAGCCGGCCGCGCCCGCCAAAATCGTCAATCGGGAAGACGGATTTGAAGACTTCCTGCAGGCCCGTATTGGTGCGCTTGTCCGGCACCACGTCCATTTGCAGGAACTGGGCGTAGGAGGAACGCTGCACGTCGATCAGGTTGGGCATCGGTGCCACTTCGGGCAGGCGCCCAAAGCTGCGGCGGATGCGCTTGCTGCCCTTGAACGGCTTGGCGATAGCGTTCATGCCTGATCAAATCCTCTTTGCACCGGCCAATGCCGGCTGTTCCACCAACCCTTCGCGGCGGCGCGAAGGGCAAAACGCCGAGAAGGACGAGGATGGAAGCCATCCCCGCCCTTTCGGGTAGTCCGTACCTGCCCATGGGGCCGAAGCTCCATGAGAAAAAGCCGAGTTACTTGACCTCGACCTTGGCGCCGTTTTCTTCCAGCACCTTCTTGATCTTGTCGGCTTCGTCCTTCGACACGCTTTCCTTGACGGTCTTCGGCGCGCCTTCCACCAGGTCCTTCGCTTCCTTCAGGCCCAGGCCCGTGATGGTGCGGATTTCCTTGATGACGTTGATCTTCTTGTCGCCGGCATCGGCCAGGATGACAGTGAACTCAGTCTGCGCTTCGGCGACAGGCGCGGCGGCAGCCGGAGCGGCGGCGGCAACCGCCACCGGCGCGGCGGCGGAGACGCCCCACTTGTCTTCGAGCATCTTGGACAGCTCAGCAGCTTCCAGGACGGTCAGGCTGGACAGTTCGTCCACCAGCTTCGCGAGATCGGCCATGATGTGTATTCCTTCAATCTAAGTGCTTGACTTGGGTTTGGCAACCCAGGCAGGCCCACCCCGCCCGGGCGATTCGATACCGGCTTATGCGGCGTCCTTCTCGGCATAGGCCTTGAGCACGCGCGCCACCTGGCCACCGGGCGCCTGCAGGATCGACGCGATGCGCGAGGCAGGCGTCTGCAGCAGACCCAGGAACTGGGCGCGAAGTGCATCAAGCGAAGGCAGCTCGGCCAGGGCCTTCACGCCATCGGCGTTCAGCATCTGGGTACCAAGCGCCCCGCCCAGGATCACGAACTTGTCGTTCCCCTTGGCGAACTCCACGGCGGTCTTCGCCACGGCCACCGGATCCGTCGACCACGCAAGCGCGGTCGGACCCTTCAGCAGCGGCGAGATGCCCTGGAACCGGGTGCCGTCGAGGGCGAGCATGGCCAGGCGGTTCTTCGCGACCTTGTACGTCGCACCCGACGCCTTCATCTTCCGCCGAAGATCATCCACCGCCGCCACGGTCAGGCCCGCATTGCGGCCCACCAGCACGAAGGATGTCTCGGCGAAGACGGTGGCGAGGGAGGCGACGAATTCGCGCTTTTCCGTCCTATCCACGTGTCGTCTCCAACTGGGTCAGGCTCTCACCCGACCGTTACACACGCGGACCGATCACATGATCGGTCCCAGGTTCGCCTGTCATCGATAAAAAAGCCGGAACCCAAGCAAGCCGGGGGCGAACCCCCGCAGCATGTCTGCGCCCCACCTCACGCCTGCGGTGGGTGAACCCACCATCAAGGGGCAAGCCCCACATGCGATCTTCGACAGGTTCGGGGGTTTCCCCCCTGCTCGCGCCGGCGAACCGGCGCGCATCTCGTAGGCGCGCGGGCCTTAGGCCAGCGGGCCCAAATCGACCTTCACGCCAGCGCCCATCGTGCTGCTCACGGCCACCTTCTTCACATAGGTGCCCTTGGCGCCGGCGGGCCGGGCCTTCTGGATCGCGTCGATGAAGCTCTTGGCGTTTTCCAACAGCTTGGCTTCGTCAAACGAAGCCTTGCCGATGCCGGCATGGATGATGCCCGCCTTCTCGGCGCGGAATTCCACCTGACCGGCCTTAGCGGCCGTCACGGCACCCTTCACATCCATCGTGACGGTGCCCAGGCGCGGGTTCGGCATCAGGTTGCGCGGACCCAGGATCTTACCCAGGCGGCCCACCAGGGCCATCATGTCCGGCGTGGCGATGCAGCGGTCGAACTCGATCTTGCCTTCCTGCACCAGCGCGGCCAGGTCATCGGCGCCCACGACATCGGCGCCGGCGGCCTTGGCTTCCTCGGCCTTCGGGCCGCGCGCGAACACGCCCACCCGGACCGACTTGCCCGTGCCATTCGGCAGGCCCACCACGCCGCGGACCATCTGGTCCGCATGGCGGGGGTCAACGCCCAGGTTCAGCGAGATCTCGATCGTCTCGTCGAACTTGGCGCGGGCATTCTTCTTCACCAGCGCCACCGCATCGGTCAGCGCATAGAGCTTGTTCGCGTCAACGGCGGCCGCAACCGCCTTCATGCGCTTGGTTTGCTTGGCCATGTCTCAGCCCTCCACCACGGAAAGGCCCATCGAACGGGCGGAACCGGCGAGCATGCGCACCGCGCTCTCGATATCCGTGCAGTTCATGTCCTTCATCTTGATCTTGGCGATTTCCGCCAGCTGCGACTTGGTCACGCGGCCCACATTCGGCCCCTTGCCGGTCGTGGTGTGGCCCTTGTCGACCTTGGCGGCCTTCAGCAGGAAATGCGTGTTCGGCGGCGTCTTCGTCACGAAGGAGAAGGTGCGGTCCGAGAACGCGGTGATCACGACCGGCGTCGGCGTGCCCGGCTCGATCTGCTGCGTCGCCGCGTTGAATTCCTTGACGAACTGCATGATGTTCAGGCCGCGCTGACCCAGCGCCGGGCCGACCGGCGGCGAAGGGTTCGCCTTGCCCGCAGGAATCTGCAGCTTGATATAGCCGATGATCTTCTTGGCCATGTGCCAAATATCCTCTGACAAACACAGAGGCCCGCGGTACCAACGGCCATGCCCCGGCGTTTCCGCCGGGCAGAGCCTCCCGCGTTCCCCAAAGGGTGCGCCATGCGGCGCGCGGCGGCATCTAGGACGCTTTCGCCCCCAAGTCCAGCCCCCCCGCGCCGGCGATGCCGCGTCAAGGCTTCCTTCATGCACTTGGCGGAGACTGCCGCATCTCAGCCGGAGCTTGCCGCCGTTGCGCCCTACCCTGTTCGCCGCCGTCTCGGCCCGCATGCCGGCCTTGCCGCTTGGTGCGGTGCTGCTGGCCCTGTGCCTCGTCCCGGCGCTGGCCACCGCCTTGCTGGCGGTCGGGCTTGGCGCGACCATGGTGCATCGCGCGGCCGAGCGCCAGTCGCTCGAGAGCAAGCAGCGCGCGGAACAGGAGCTGGACACGGCGCTGCGCGGCCTCGCGCGCGAACTCTCCGCACATGCCACGCTGGTGGCCGAGCGCGTGACGATCGTCAGCGCCATGCGCGATGGCAACAGCTTGCAGGCCGATGCCGCGGTGCAAAGGGCGATGCGCAGCCTGGAAGCGATCAACCTGGTCGCGCA
>JAIXVH010000120.1 GCA_027483125.1 Acetobacteraceae bacterium
CTCGGCGCCGATGCGGATGGCGTCCTGGCCGAAGCCGGGCTAACGCCGGAACAGATCACGCAACTGCGCGCATCGGGCGCGCTCGGGAGATAGCAACGTGCAATTCGCTGATGGAAAAATTCTGGCCGATGTGAAGAACGGCGTCGGCACCGTCACCTTCAACCAGCCCGAAAAGCGCAATGCCATGTCCATCTCCATGTGGGATGGCATGGGGGCGGCGATGGACGCCTTCGCGGCCGATGCTTCCGTGCGCTGCGTTGTGCTGACGGGTGCGGGCGGCAAGGCCTTCGTCTCGGGCGCCGATATTTCGCAGTTCGAGAAGAACCGCTCGGATGCGGAGGCCCAAAAGGAATACGGCAAGCTGACCCTGGGCGGTCGCGAGAAGCTGGCCAACTACCCCAAGCCCGTGATCGCCAAGATCCAGGGCTTCTGCATGGGCGGTGGCTTGGGCATCGCCATGTCCTGCGACATCCGCATCGCGGGTGAGGGCAGCGAGTTCGGCATCCCCGCCGCGCGGCTGGGCATCGCCTATGGCTTCGACATGGTGAAGAACCTGGTCGCGCTGGTCGGCCCTTCGAATGCGCACATGATCCTGATGACCGGCGGCCGCTTCACCGCCGAACAGGCGCTGCAGATGGGCCTGATCAACCAGCTGGTGCCGGCCGCCGAACTGGATGCAACGGTCGATGCCATCACCGCGCAGCTCGCGATCAACGCGCCGCTCTCACTGGTGGCGAACAAGCGCACCGTGCGCGCCGTGCTGGCCGATGCCGCCGAGCGCGACCTGGCGGCGATCGACGCCGCCATGAACGCCTGCTTCGACAGCACCGACTATGCTGAGGGCCGGCGCGCCTTCATGGAAAAGCGCAAGCCGGCCTTCACCGGGCGCTGAGCCCGGGGGCTACAGCGTCACCTGCGCGATGCGCGCCACCTCACGCCATTGCGTGAGTTCGGCGCGCAGGAAGGCGGCGAAGGCATCGGGTGTCATCGGGTCCGTGATCATCCCCTGCTCATCCAGCCGCGCCACCATCGAGGGTTCGCGCAGCACCGCCACCACATCGGCGTTGATGCGGTTGATGATCTCGCGCGGGGTGCCGGCCGGCGCCACCAGCGCGTTCCAGCCGAAGGCGGCGAAGCCCGGCGACACGCTCTCTGCCACTGTGCGCGTCTCGGGCAGCCAGGGCACCCGCGCGCGCGACGCCACCGCCACCGCCTTCAGACGCCCGGCGCGGATATTCGGCAGGGCGGAGGCGACGCTGTCGGCCATCAGCGGCACCGTGCCGGCCAGCAGATCCGTCACCGCGGGGCCGCTGCCGCGATAATGCACCATGTTCAGCTGCGCGCCGGTGCGGTGCGCGAAGAGCTCGGCCATCATATGCGCCGCGCTGGCGGGACCGGCGGTGGCGAGGTCGATGCTCCTGCTGCGGGCCAGTGCCACCAACTCCTCCGGCGTATTGGCCGGCAGCGAGGGGTGGGCGACCAGCGCGAGCGGCACCTGCACCAGGTTGGTGATGGCGGCGAAGTCGCGTTCCGGGTCATAGGGCACGCGCTGCATGACGGCGGGGTTGACCGCCAGCGGTCCGGTGGAGCCGGCGATCAGCGTGTAGCCATCCGCCGGTGACCTTGCGCCGGCCTCCAGCGCAGGTACGCCGGCACCGCCGGCGCGGTTCTCCACCACCACGCGCTGCGGCCAGCGGCGCGAGAGTTCATCAGCCACCAGCCGCGTCACGATGTCGGTGGACTGGCCAGGCGGGAAGGGCACGATGATCCGCACCGGCCGCTCCGGCCAGGCAGGCTGTGCCAGCGCGGCAGGCGCGGCAAGGGTTGCAGCGGACATGGCTTTGAGCATCGCGCGGCGATGGTGCATGACGTATCTCCCAGCGGGCCATTGGGGCCTCTGGCATGCAATCTAGCAATGTGGCGCGATGATTGACAGGCCCAAGCGGCGGCACTGACTATTCCTCCAAAAGAGGAACACGCCCATGCAACGCCGCACCCTGGCCGCCCTGTTCGCCGCCCCCTTGGCCGCGCCTGCCATCGCCCGTGCCCAGGCCGATTGGCCGCAGCGGCCGGTCACCATCCTGGTGCCGTTTGTCGCCGGCGGCCCTTCGGATCTGGTGGCGCGCGCCATCGCGCTGAAACTGCCCGAACGCATCGGCGGCCAGGCGGTGGTGGTGGAAAACCGGCCGGGCGCCAATGGTGCGGTGGCGTCGCAATTCCTCGCGCGGCAGGCCCCGGATGGGCATGTGCTGATGGTGGGTTCCATCGGCGTCTTTGCCATCAACACCGCGCTGCGGCCGAACCTGGGCTACGACCCGGTGCGCGATTTCATGCCCATCACCTTGGCCGTCACCACGCCCAATGTGCTGGTGGTGAACCCCGCCCGCGTCGATGTGCGCACGCCCGCGGAATTCATCACCTGGCTGCGCGCGAATGGCGCGCGTGCTTCCTATTCCACCAGCGGTGTGGGCAGTTCCGACCAGCTCACCACCGAGCTCTTCAAGCTGCGCACGCAGACGGATGCGACGCACATCCCCTACCAGGGCGGTGCGGCCGCGGCGACGGCATTGCTCGCGGGCGATGTGCAGCTCTCCTTCCAGAATCTCGGCACCGTGGCGGGGCATATCGCCGGCGGCCGGCTGCGCGCGATCATGGTGACGGGGCAGCAGCGCCACCCCGTGCTGCCCGATGTGCCGACTGCGGTAGAGGCGGGCTTCGCCGATTTCGTTGTCACCTCCTGGCAGGCGGTGATGGCGCCCGGCGGCATGGCGCCCGCGCTGCATGCGCGCGTGACGGATGCCGTGCGCGGCGCGCTGGACCACCCCGAAACCCGCCAGCGCCTCGGCGCCATCGGCCTCGATGTGGTGGCCAATGCGCCGGCCGAATACAGCGCCTTCCAGCAGGCCGAAATCGCCCGCTGGCGAGAGGTGGTGCGCGTGGCCAATATCCGCCCGGAGTGACGCCTGCGTGAATTCGCGCGCGCGCGGCGTTTTCGGGCTATACTGGGGCCATGTTGCGCATCATCGCCCGCCCGCCCGCCGCCTGCGAGGAGGAAGTCACCGACCGTCTGGAACTGGACATCCTGCCCGACCCCAGCGGACGCCCCGATCCATCGGCCTGGGCCAATCGCGACACTGCCTGGCCCGCCCGCCTGAACGGCGCCCAAGGTGATCTGGTGCACGACACCGCCGGATGGCTGCTGCGCCTGGCCGAACCGGGTGCCGCGCTGGATGACGTTCCGGCGCATCTCGTGAATTTCCCCGATGGTTCGCTGCGCCCCGGCGCGGTGCTGAGCCTGCGCGCGCCCGATGGCACCGAAACCGCCTGGCGGGTGGTCGCTGTGGAGTAGCGCGCGGCGCGTTTCCGCATTATGCCGGGCCGCATCCAGACCGGGATGCCTGCCATGAATCGCCGCAGCCTTTTCGTGTTGCCCGCGCTTGCCGCGCCTGCTGCGCCTGCCGCGCGCGCGCAGGCCGCCTGGCCCGAACGGCCGGTGCGGATGATCGTGCCCTTCCCCGGCGGCTCCACGCCCGATACCGCCGCGCGGGTGCTGGCGCCACACTTCCAGGAGGTCTTCGCGCAGCCCTTCGTGGTGGAAAACCGCGCCGGCGCGGGTGGCAATATCGGCACGGATGTGGTCGCCAAGGCGACGGATGGGCACACGCTGGGTATCTCGATCAACGGGCCGCTGGCCACCGCGCCGGCGCTCTTCCCGAACCTGCCCTACAACCCCGAGCGCGATATCGCGCCCATCTCCCTGCTGGTGCGCACGGGGCAGGTGCTGGTGGTGCATCCCTCCCTGCCGGTGAACAATCTGGAGCAGTTCGTGGCGCATCTGCGCGCCCATCCGGGGCGGGTGTCCTATGGCTCGGTGGGCCCGGGTTCGGGCGGGCATCTGGCCATGGTGGACCTGCTGGCGCGCACTGATACGCAGGCCGAGCACATCCCCTATCGCGGCTTCCCGCAGGCCACGGTGGATCTGGTGGCCGGGCGCATCCAGGCGATGGTGGTGATCGCATCGGGCATCCTGCCGCAACTGCGTGAGGGCCAGGCGCGGGCAGTGGCGGTGACCTCCGCCACGCGGCTGGCGCAATTGCCGCAGGTGCCGACGCTGACCGAATTGGGCCTCGCGGGTGCCGACAGCTATGCCTGGATCGGGCTGATCGGGCCTGCGACCATGCCGGCCGAACGCGTCGCGCGCCTGTCGGCCGAGGCGCAACGCGCGCTGGCCAATCCTTCCGCGCGCGAGCGGCTGGAGAATGCGGGCTTCCAGATCAGCGCCAGCACGCCCGAGGCCTTCCGCAGCTTCATCGCCGCCGAGGCGCAGCGTTGGGGCGGGCTGATCCGCCGCAACAACATCCAGCCGGACCAATAAGCATGACCGAATTGCCTGACCGTCTCTCGAACGACCCCGCCAGCCCCTTCCACAATGCCGAATTGCTGGAGAAGGGCATCGGCATTCGCTTCAACGGCAATGAGAAGACGAATGTGGAGGAGTATTGCATCAGCGAAGGCTGGGTGCGGGTGTCGCTGGGCAAGACGGTGGACCGGCGCGGCAAGCCGATGACGCAGTTGTTGCGCGGGACGGTGGAGGCCTATCTGGGCTGAGCGCGGCCCCACTTCCACGCCCGCTGTTCCGCCGTTAAACCCTCAGGAAACCACATCCTGAGGAGACGGCGATGATCATGCACGAGGTGAAAGTCCACCCATCCAAGGCGCTGCTGAAGCGCGAGGACCAGCTGGCGTGGAAGATCGCCGGTGTCGCGACCGACAAGGTCGCGGTCCAGAAGGATGTGCAGGAGATGATCATCAACCGGATCATCGACAACGCCTCGGTCGCGATCGCCGCCATCAACCGCCGCCCCGTCGTCTCCGCGCGCGGCATGGCACTCGGCCATGCGAAGAAGGGCGGCGGCACGGTGTTCGGCATGCCGGCCTCCTTCACCGCCAGCCCCGAATGGGCGGCCTGGGCCAATGGCACCGCGGTGCGTGAACTCGACATGCACGACACCTTCCTGGCGGCCGATTACTCGCATCCCGGTGACAATATCCCGCCGATGCTGGCCGTCGCGCAGACCATGGGCAAGTCGGGCCGCGACCTGATCCGCGGCCTGGCCACGGCCTATGAAATCCATATCGACCTGGTGCGCAGCATCTGCCTGCATGAGCACAAGGTGGACCATATCGCCCATCTGTGCCCGGCCGCCGCCGCGGGCCTGGGCACCATGCTCGGCCTGAAGCAGGAGGTGGTGTTCCAGTCGGTGCAGCAGGCGCTGCACACCTCCGTCTCCTTCCGCCAGTCGCGCAAGGGCGAGATCAGCAGCTGGAAGGCCTATGCGCCCGCCCATGCCGGCAAGCTGGCCGTCGAAGCCGTCGACCGCTGCATGCGCGGCGAAGGCGCCCCCAGCCCGATCTATGAGGGCGAGGACAGCGTCATCGCCTGGGTGCTCTCGGGCCGCACGCAGGCCGACAGCAAGGGCCGCAAGACCGTCTATGACCCCACCTACTACCATGTGCCGCTGCCCGCAGCCGGCGAGCCCAAGCGCGGCATCATGGACAGCTACACCAAGGAACACAGCGCCGAATACCAGTCCCAGGCGCTGATCGACCTGGCCTTCCGCATGCGCGAATCCATCAAGAGCTTCGACGCGATCGAGAAGATCATCATCCACACCAGCCATCACACGCATTACGTGATCGGCACCGGTGCGAATGACCCGCAGAAGATGGACCCCAAGGCCAGCCGCGAAACGCTGGACCATTCCATCATGTATATCTTCGCCGTCGCCCTGCAGGATGGGCGCTGGCACCATGTGGACAGCTACGCGCCCAAGCGCGCCGGCCGCGCCGACACCGTGCGCCTGTGGCACAAGATCGAGACCCGCGAAGCCAAGGAATGGACCGAGCGCTACCACTCCAAGGACCCGGACACGCTGGCCTTCGGCGGCCGCGTGGAAATCCTGTTCAAGGATGGCTCGAAGCTGGTCGATGAGCTGGGCGTGGCCAATGCCCACCCGCGCGGCGCGCGGCCCTTCGGGCGTGAGCAATACATCCACAAGTTCCGCACGCTGACCGATGGCATCATCACCGCGAAGGAATCGAACCGCTTCCTGGAGATGGTGCAGAACCTGGCCAAGCTGCCGGCCGGCGAGTTGGGTGGGCTCAACGTGGCGCTCCCCAAGGGTGCGCTGCTGGACAGCAAACCGGGGATTTTCTGAACTACTGCGCGCCCGCGGCCATCCGCGGGCGCGTTTCACCCTCGATGCGTCCATCGCGCAGATTCACCAGCCGGTCGAAGCTGCCGAAGATCTTGTCGTCATGCGTGACCACCAGCACCGCCGCGCGCTGGTCGCGCGCGATGCCGCGCAGCAATTCCATCACCACCTGCGCCCGTTCGGAATCGAGCGCCGCCGTCGGTTCATCGGCCAGGATGATGCGCGGCGAATTCGCCAGCGCACGCGCGATCGCGACGCGCTGCGCCTCACCGCCTGACAGCTTGGCCGGCATCGCCACCGCCCGCTTGCCCACCTGAAGGTGGTCCAGCAAGGCCCGCGCCCGCACCCGCGCCTCGGCCAGCGGCGTGCCGCCCAGCGTCATCGCCAGCGCCACATTGTCGATCGCGTTCAGGAAGGGCAGCAGGTTGTGGAACTGGAAGATGAAACCGATCTTCTCGCGCCGCAGCGCGCGCAGATCACCGCGCGCCCAGCGGCCTTCCCACACCGTCTCGCCCGCCAGGCGCAGCAAACCCGCATCGGGTTCCAGGATGCAGGCCACCACATTCAGCAGGGTGGATTTGCCGCTGCCCGAAGGCCCGCGCAGGCCCACCACCTCACCCGCCTCCACCGTCAGCTCGATGTCGGACAGCGCCTGCACCCGCGCCTCGCCACTGCCGAAGCCCTTGGCGATGCCGCGCAGCTCGACCAGTGGCTCGCCCATCAGCCCAGCGCCTTGGCGGGGTCGATGCGCAGTGCCGCGCGCACGCCCAGCACGCTGGCCAGCAGGCAGATCACCAGCACCACGCCGGCCACGGCGGCGATGTCCTCCGGCCCCAGCAGCACGCGGCGGGGGAAGACATCCTTGGCCGAAAGGATCAGCACAGTGGCCAGCGCGAAGCTCGCACCCCCCAGCAGCAGCGCCTGTTGCAGCACGAGCGCGATGATGGTGCGGTCCGGCGCGCCGATCAGCTTCAGCGTCGCGATCTCCCGCAGCTTGTCCATGGTCAGCATGTAGACGATCAGCGCCACGATCACGCCCGAGACCAGCAGCAGCACGCCGGTGAACATGCCCAGCTGGCGCCGCGCGCGTTCCACGACCGAGCGTGTCAGCACCTCCTCCTGCGCGGCCGCCGTCATCGCACCCAGATGCTTCCAGCGCCGCACCTGCTCGGCCACGGCTTCCGCATCGGCATGCGGCGAGAGCCGCGCGATCACCGCATTGACCGTATCCTGCGGCGTGCCCGCGTTGCCGCCGGCCGCCGCGCGGCGCGCGGCCGGGGCGTTCAGGCGGAATTGCAGATCCTGCGCGTCGCGCAGCGTGATCCAGCCCAACGGGTCCCCGCCCGAGGAGACCGCGCGCGCCGTCAGCCCCACCACGCGGAAGCGCAGGCCACCCATCTCGACCATCGCGCCCACCGGTTGCCCCGCGCTGCGGTCCAGCACCATTTCCAACCGGCCACGGCTGATGCCGCGCCCCTCGGCGATGGCGGGCGGGCCGCCGGGGCGATCCGGCTCATGGCCCACCACCTGGATGCGCAGCAAGGCGCCCACGCGCTGGCGCCCGGCCTCGTTCAGCACCGCACCAGCCGATGAGGCCGTCGCGGTGCCGGCCGCGCGTGCTTCGACATTCTGGAAGGTGACGCTGCCGGCCGCCGTCACGCCCGCCACCCGCGCCACCGCTTCCCGCGTGTCGCCGCCGATGCGGCTGGCTTCCGCGAAGGGGCCGCGCGTGCCGCCCTCCACCACCCAGAGATCGGCCTGCAAGGCGCGGGCGAGCGACAGCGCCTCATCCACCACGCCGCGATAGATGCCCACCATGGCCAGTGCCACGCCGAGCAACAGCCCGAGCCCGGCGCAGGTCAGCAGGAAGCGGCCCAGCTTGTGGCGGATGTCGCGCAGCGCCAGGTTCACGGCGCGGCGCGCGCCGAGCGCCCCTCATGCAGGCCGGGTGGGATGCGCGTGACCACCTGCACCGTGGCCGGCAGCGCGGCATCGATCGCCAGCCGCGCATCCAGGGTGCGCGCGGTGAAGCGGATGGCGCGGCGGCGCAGCCGGCCATCCTCGATGGTCCAGACGGTGCCGGTCGCGCCATCGAAGCCGGTCACGGCTGCCTCGGGCACCAGGCGGGCTTCGGGCAGGCGTCCGGTCTCGATCTCCACCTGCAATTGCTCGCCCAGGATGGGGCGCGCGGGGCAGCGTTCGCAGCGCAGGTTGATGCGCCGCTCCTCGGTCACGCGGTCGCTCTCCAGCCCGATGCGGGCGACGCGCGCGGTGAAGACCTCGCCGGGCAGGGAGCGCAGCCGCACCTCGGCCGGCTGGCCTTCCTGGATCAGGCCCGCGCGCGCCTCATCGACATGCGCGAGCGCCCAGAGGCTGTCGGGGGCGATCAGCGTGAACACCGCCTCACCGGGGGCCAGCGCGGCGCCGGGTTCGCGCTGCCGCGCGATGACCAGCGCATCGAAGGGGGCGACCAGGCTGTGCTTGGCCAGTGCCGTGCGCTCGGCCAGCAGGTTGGCCTGCGCATCGGCCAGCTGCGCGCGCGCCACGGCCAGGTCGGCGCGGGCCAGGTTCAGATCGGCCTGGGCGGCAGCGACCTCGGTTTCGGCCAGTTCCGCGGCTTCCATGCTGGCATTGCCGCGATTGGCCAGCTCGCGCCGGCGCTGCGCGGTGCTGCGCTTCTGGGTGTAGAGCACGCTCATGCGCTCATAGGCGGCGGCGACGCGGCCTTGCTGCGCCTCGGCCGATTGCAGCACGGCCTCGGCGCGGGCCAGCCGCGCCTGCTGCGAGGCAGGGTCGAGCCGTGCCAGCACCGTGCCCGCCGCCACGCGATCGCCATGGTCGGCCTGGACGGCCACCAGCACGCCCGCCACTTCGAAGCCGATGCGTGAGAGCACGCGCGCCTCCACCGTGCCCAGGCCGAAGACGCGCAGCGGCACGTCGCGTTCGGACCGCGCCGTTTCCAGTGCGATGGGTTGCAGGCGCAGGAAAGCCAGTCCCGCCACCGCGATGCCGAGGAATGCCGCGAGAATCAGGAGCCGGGTGCGCATGCCGCCGCCCGTGTCTTGCGCCTCAGCGCGCTGTCCATCCGCATCGCGTGCACCCCATATCCGCGGACATCCTGGACGCCTGCGGGGGGCAGGGCATTGATGCAGCGCAAGCTGCGCGTCAGTCAGCCCAGCGCATGGTCAGGTGTTGTGCCAGCGCGGCATCCGCCCAGCGTTCGCCAGGGATGATGCCCAGTGGCAACGCCACGCTGCTGTGGCGCGGCAGGCGGCAAAGGAGGTCCTGCGGCGCATGGCGCGTGCCGGGTGCTGCGAAGGACAGGCGCAGCCGCCGTGCCTGTTCGCATTGCAGCACCACCGCATAGGCGTGTCCCGCAATGCCGGGGCCAAGCGTCACCGGCTCGGCGATGAAATGCGGTGTGGTCATGTGAACCAGCAGGGCAGGGCGGCGCGGGTGCGGCGCTGGCGCGTGGGCGTGGCCGCCACCGGCGCCTGGTCCTGGCGTTCGAGGTGGAAGCTCTCGCGCGCGATGATGCGTGGCGGCGCCATCATCGTCTCGGCGACATCGAAGCGTTCGGCGCAGGCGGCGCGCGGCGTGCTGGCCTGTGCGGGCAGGGCCATCAGCAGCAGGGCGGCGGCGAGCAGTGCAGGGCGCATCGGCGTGTCTCCTTCACGATGCACGCACCCTATCGACGGGTGGCGACTGGCGCGACGATGCCGCATCAATGGCGGCCATCGATGTGCCCTATCGCACTTCGCGCGCGGAGTGGGGGGCGTGCCGCATGGGGGGCGATGGGCAGCAATCCGCGCCACATGACTCTGCTGCGCCGCGGTTAACGCATCCTTGCCGTGCCGATGGACAGCCTTGGCCTGCGGCGTATTCTGCGCCGCACAAGACCAAAGAGGAACGCAATGAGCGAAGCGATCGATGTCCGCAAAGGCCTGGTTGGCGTCTATGCCGATGAGAGTTCCGTCTCGAAGGTGATGCCCGAGACCAACAGCCTGACCTATCGCGGCTATGCGGTGCAGGATCTGTGCGAGCAGTCTAATTTCGAGGAAGTGGCCTGGCTGCTGTGGAACGGCGAATTGCCCAACGCAGCCCAGCTCGCGGCCTTCCAGAAGGAGGAACGGGCAAACCGCGCGCTCTCACCCGCATTGCTGCGGGTGTTGCGGGAATTCCCGCGCGATGCGCACCCGATGGACATGATCCGCACCGCCATCTCCTTCATGGGGATGGAGGACCCTGAGACGGCCGACATCTCGGATGCCGCGCAACGCCGCAAGGCGCTGCGCATCTTCGCCAAGGCGCCGAGCGCGGTCGCCGCCGCGCATCGGCTGAGCAAGGGCATGGAGCCGATCGCGCCCGATGCCGCGCTGCCCTTCTGCGAGAACTTCTTCCAGATGGTGTTCGGCCGCGTGCCGGCGAAGGAGGTGATCAAGGCCTTCGACGTCTCGATGATCCTCTACGCCGAGCACACCTTCAACGCGTCCACCTTCGCCGCCCGCACGGTCGCCAGCACCATGGCGGATGTGCACGCCGCGGTGACCGCGGGCATCGCCGCACTCAAGGGCCCGCTGCATGGCGGCGCGAACGAGGCGGTGATGCACATGCTCAAGGAGATTCCCTCGCCCGATGTCGCCGAGGCCTGGCTGCGCGAACGCTTCGACCACAAGGCGCTGGTGATGGGCTTCGGCCATCGCGTCTACAAGAACGGCGATTCACGCGTGCCGACGATGAAGAAATACGCCGAGGTGATGGCCGAGGTGGTGGGCGACAAGCGCTGGATGAACACCTCGGCCGTGCTCGCGCGCGTCATGCTCGAGGAGAAGCGCATCCATCCGAATCTCGATTTCCCCGCAGGGCCCGCCTACTACCTGATGGGCTTCGACATTCCGATGTTCACGCCGATCTTCGTCTGCTCGCGCATCACCGGATGGACCGCGCATGTGCTGGAGCAGCTCGCCGATAACCGGCTTATTCGGCCGCTTTCGCTCTACACCGGGCATGAGCAACGCGCGGTGCCGGCGATGGCCGCGCGGTGATCCGCGCGACGCGCGCGGCACGTCGATGATGCCGCGAGTGATGCACGCACGACTCACTGCCGACAAAAAATGCGCATCGTGTTTGTGAAATTGTTTGACAGACACATTGCGCATTCCGATAGCGTGATTCGCACGCGCGATTGACGTGCGATTCGCAACCTCGCGGATCGGGATCACGGCAAGGACGCGAAGCGGAGGGGAAGCTCAGGCATGTTGGGCGCGATGGCGCGGATGCCACTCAGGGGGACGCAAGATGACGCGGCGGTGCATGCACCCGGCGTGTCAAACGTGCGTTCCGCTGCATCCGTCGGACAGCGTCTTGGTGCGACACACGCACCGCATGCACCACCCCTTCCGGCCGGACGACGCGGCATGCTGCCGTGCCGGGAGGGCCGCTCAACAATATCGTCAAGGAGACACCTACAATGACCGATAGCACCGAGATCAAACCGCGCGCCCAGGCGATGGCCATGGCCGCTCCGAAGCGCGCTGCGAAGCCCGCTTCCGCACGTTCGCGCGCCGAAGCCAAGCCGGCCGCGAAGAAGGCTGCTGCCCCGAAGAAGGCCGCGGCTCCGGCGAAGAAGGCTGCTGCCCCGAAGAAGGCCGCGGCGCCCGCGAAGAAGGCCGCTGCTCCGAAGAAGGCCGCGCCTGCCAAGAAGCCGGCTGCCAAGAAGGCTGCTGCTCCCGCGAAGAAGGCCGCGCCCGCCAAGAAGGCAGCGCCCGCCAAGAAGCCGGCTGCGAAGAAGGCCGCCGCTCCCGCGAAGAAGGCCGCGGCGCCCGCGAAGAAGGCCGCTGCTCCGAAGAAGGCGGCACCCGCCAAGAAGCCCGCTGCCAAGAAGCCGGCCGCCAAGAAGAAGGCCGCTCCGGCGCCTGCTCCGGCGACCGAGCCCAGCGCTTCCTGATCACGTCGCGTATCACGTGAACCGGGCGCCGCCAGCGATGGCGGCGCCCTTTTTCTATCCGAAGCTCGTCAGCAATTCATCGACCTGCGCCGCGCTCAACGCGCGTGCGGGCATGCCGCGCAGCATCAGCGCGAGGCGTGCCGATTCTTCCAGCTCCTCCGCCGCCGCCACCGCATCCTCCAGCGTGCGCCCCGACACGACCGGGCCGTGATTGGCCAGCAGCACGGCGCGCGCGGTCTTCGCCGCTTCGTGGATGCCGGCCTCCATCGCGCCATCGCCAGGCCGGTGATACGGCAGCACCGGCAGCGTGCGGCCCACGCGCATCACGAAATAGGGCGTCAGTGGTGGAATGGGCGCTGTCTCACCCACCGGCGCGAGGCAGGCGATGGCCGTGGCGTGCGTGCTGTGCAGATGCACGACCGCACCGGCATCAGGCCGCGCGGTCAGCACGGCGCGGTGCATGAACACCTCCTTCGAGGGCTTGTCGCCGCTGATGTGGTTCCACTGCGCATCCAGCTTCGACAGCCGCTGCGCATCCAGCCGGCCGAGCGAGGAATTGGTCGGCGTCATCAGGTAGCCATCCGCCAGGCGCACGCTGATATTGCCCGCACTGCCGACCGAAAATCCGCGCTGGAACAGGCAGCGCGCCAGCTCCACCAATTGCTCGCGCAGGGCCGCTTCATGCATGGTCGAAGGCCTTCACGAACATGTCGCGCGCACCGAAATTGCCGCTCTTGAGTGCCAGATGCATCGCCGGCCCGCTTCCCTCCGCCCAGGTCCAGGGCACGCCGGGATCGATCTCCGCGCCGATGCGCAAGGACTGCACGCCCAGCCGCTGCACCACGGCACCCGAGGTCTCGCCGCCCGCCACCAGCAGGCGCCGCACGCCACGCGCGACGAGATGTGCGGCGACTTCGGAGAGAGCGTTTTCCAGCAGCACGCCCGCGGCCTCTCGCCCCAGCTTGGCCTGCAACGCCGCCACGCGCTCCGGCGGCGCGGAGGCGGCGATCAGCACCGGCCCCGCACCGATGCGTCCCTCCAGCCAGGTGATGGCCTGTGCGGCCAGCGCGGCCGCATCGGGCGTGGCCAGCGCGTCCAGTTCCAGGGTCGGCATATGGTCCCGCGCGAGGCCGATCTGCGACAGCGTCGCGCGCGAGCAACTGCCCGCCAGCACCGCCGCATGGCCCACATGCGCGGGCAGTGCTGCCGCGTCATCGCGCGCCGGCAGCAGCCCGGCTGCGCGGAAATTCTCAGGCAGGCCCATCGCGATGCCACTGCCGCCGATCAGCATCGGGTGCTGTGCGATGGCCTCGCCCAAGGCCATCAGATGCGCATCGGTCACCGCATCGGCGATGGCGTAGCGGCGGCCCTGTTCGCGCAAGGCCCCGAGCGCCTTGCGGATGGCGCCGGCGCCCTGGTCCACCGTGACGAAAGGCAGCAGACCCACGCTGGCTTCGGTCTGTGCCGCCATCACGCGCACCAGGTTGGCGTCGGTCATCGGTGTCAGCGGATGGTTCTCCATGCCGCTCTCGCTGAGCAGCGCATGGCCCACGAAAAGATGGCCCTGGAACACCGTGCGGCCATTCGTCGGGAAGGCGGGGCAGGCGATGGCGAAGGCCGCACCCAGCTTCTTCATCAGCGCATCCGCGACGGGGCCGATATTGCCCGCGGGCGTGCTGTCGAAGGTGGAGCAGATCTTGAACATGATCTGCCGCGCGCCGCCGGCCAGCAGCGCGTCACAAGCCGCCAAGGACCAGGCGATCGCATCGCCCACCGGCGCGGTGCGCGACTTCAGCGCGATGACGATCGCGTCCGCCTCCGGCAGCGGGCCATCCGGCACGCCGATCACCTGCACCGTGCGCATGCCCATGCGCACCAGCGTGGAGGCGAGATCGGTCGCCCCCGTGAAATCATCGGCGATGCAGCCCAGCAGCATGGCGGTTCTCCTGTTGCGGGCTGGATACGCCAGAATGCGGCGGAGATCAGCCCTCCGGCATGATGTTGCGGTCGCGCAGGATGCGCGCGTTGTGGTCGAGTTCTTCGCCGCGGCGTGCGAGAGGGTGCCGCCGCAGGGGCGCTTGTTCAGCGCTGGCGCGGACTGTGGCAGGGCGCTTAGCAACGGCGCGGCGAGTTCGGCGGTTCAGCCGGGGGATGGGGATGCGCGTTGCATGCGGCGCGCCATCAGCGGCGCAGGCCATCGGCGACCAGGCTGCACCCCGCCACCGTGAGCAGGATCGCAAGCCCGGGCCACAGCGCCACCAGCGGTGCGGCGAACACCGCCTCCTGCGCATTGGCGAGCATGTTGCCCCAGCTGGCGGCAGGCGGCGCGATGCCCAGGCCCAGGAAGGACAGCGCGCTTTCGGCCAGGATCGCCCCCGCCACCGCCAGCGCGGTCGCCACCGCGATGGGCGGTGCGAGCTGCGGCAGCACGTGGCGCAGCAGCAGCCGCGTTTCCGACACGCCCAGTGCGCGGGCGGCGCGCACGAAATCCTGCGCCAGGACCGATAGCGCGGCCGCGCGCGCCAGCCGCGCCACACCCACCCAGCCGAAGGCGGCCAGGATGACGGCGATGCGCAGGATATCCGCGCCGGCCTCGCCGCGCGGCAGGCCGATCGCGGCGGGGTCGAGCGCCGAGAGCACGATCAGCAGCGGCAGCGCCGGCAGCGCCAGCAGCGCGTCGGCCAGGCGCATCAGCACCGCATCCCACCAGCCGCCGCGCCAGGCGGCGAGCAGCCCGGCCGCGGTGCCCACCAGCATCGCCATCAGCGCCGCCCCCAGGCCCACCGCCAGCGAGACTCGCGCGCCATGCAGCAGCCGCAGCGCGACATCGCGCCCCAGATCATCCGTGCCCAAGGGATGCGCGGCCGAGGGCGGCGCGTAGCGGTTGAACAGGTCCGGCGCGAAGGGGTCATGGCTGCCCACCCAGGGCGCCAGGATGGCCGCCAATGCGACCAGTGCCAGCAAGGACAGGCCGATGCGCAGCTTCATCGGATGCGCGGGTCCAGCGCGCGTTGCGCGAGGTCCGCGCCCAGGCTGCCCAGCATGGTCACCACCGCCACCACCAGCAGCGCCAGCAGGGCCAGGTTGCTGTCATTGCCCATGATGGCGTCGAAGATCAGCTTGCCCATGCCGGGGCGGGCGAAGAGCGCCTCGGTGATGACCGCGCCGCTGACCAGCGCGCCGGCATCGAGGCCGATGAGTGTGATGACGGGCACCGCCGCGTTGGGGAAGGCGTGGCGCCAGGCGATGCGGGATTCGCTGGCACCGCGGGCGCGGGCGGAGCGGATCCAGGGGTCGTGCAGGGCGCCGGCCATGGCGCTGGCGGCGTGCCGGGCATAGCCGGCGAGGTTGGCGAAAGCGAGCGTGGCGACGGGCAGGATCAGCGCGCGCCAGCCGCCCTCCGCACCGCCCGCCGGCAGCCAGCCGAGCCACACCGCGAAGACCACGATGAGCATGATGCCGAGCCAGAAGCCGGGCACGGATTGCGCGAGCAGCGCGAGTGTCTGCACGGCTGGCGCTGCGCGCGGCCGCAGTGCCGCCAGCACGCCGAGTGCCGTGCCCAGCACCACTGCGATGCCGAGTGCGAAGCCCAGAAGTGTCAGCGTCGACAGCAAGGCCGGGCCAATCAGTGCCGCCACAGGCTGCGCGAAAAGCCTCGAAAAGCCTGGGTTTCCGGACAGCACCGCGGCTGCCCAGGCGAAGTAGCGGGACAGCAGCGGCTGGTCCAAGCCGTGCAGGGCCCGCAGGCGCGCGGCGTCCTCCGCGGTCAGGCGCGGGTCGCCGGCGATGGCGAGGTCGATCGGGTCGCCGGGCATCAGGCCGATCAGCATGAAGAAGATGAAGGAGAGTGCGACCGTGGTGATGGCGATCTGCGCGAGGCGGGCGGCGATCATCGCGCCCGCCAATGCTCGGCCCAGAGCGACGACGCATTCAAATGCCCCGTCGGCCGCACGCCCTCCAGCCACATGGGCCAGACATGCGCATCCTGGCGGAACCACAAGGGCAGCGCCGGCAACTCCTGCGCATAGATCGCCTGCAGCCGCGCCCATAAGGGCCGCCGCGCCTCGGCCTCCAGCGTGATGGGCAGGCGTTCCAGCAGTTCATCCACCTCCGCGTTGCGAAAGCCGCCGCCATTCTGGCCGGACCAGTTGCGCGCGGCGGTCGGGATTTCCTCGCTGTGCATGGTGCTGCGCGGCACGCTTTCCGGTGCGCTGATCCAGGCGAAGAGCGACAGGCCCTGGTTGCGCCGCTGGCGCAGCGTTTCGCCGAAGAAGACGCGCGGCGGCTCGTTCCTGATGCGCGTCTCGACGCCCACTGCGCGCCATTGCGCGGCCAATACCTGCTGCACCTGCTCGCGTGAACGATTCCCCGCCGTCGTCATCAGGTCGAGCGAGAGCCGATCCCCCGCCGCATTGCGCCGGATGCCATCCGGCCCCGCGCGCCAGCCGGCCTCCTCCAGCAGCGCCGCCGCGCGCGCGGCATCGAAGGGCCAGCGATGCACACCAGGATCCGCCATGCGGTCCAGCGGATTGACGTTGGAATGCGCCACGGTCTGCCGCCCGCCGAACAGCTGGTCCACGATGCGCTGGCGGTCCACCGCCATCAGCAGCGCCTGGCGCACGCGGCGGTCGGCCAGCGCCGGATTGTCGAGGTTCGGCGTGATGTGCTCGTAGATCAGGCCCGGGCGGTATTCGACGCGAAACCGGCCTTGCGTGCGGCGTTCCAGCGCCGCCGCCTGTTCCACCGGCAGGCCCAGCTCGCCCGCGATCATGTCCACCTGGCCGGCCAGCAATTGCGCTTCCAGCGCGGTGGTGTTCTCCACCGTGCGCACGCGGATGCTGCGGAAATGCGGCGTGGCACCCGACCACATCGGGTTGCGCTCCAGTGTGATGCCCTGGCCCGCCTGCACCTGCGTTACCCGATACGGGCCGGACCACAGCGCGGGATTCGTGGGCTCCCGGTCATACAAAGTGCGCGTGCGATAGGCGCGCGGATCGGCCTGCCAGATCGCGCGTTCGACATGGGCGGGCAGCGGCTGGAAATCGCCCATGGAGGCGAAATCGAAAGTGACGCGATCGCGGCGGATCTCCACCGTGCGCGCATCCACCACGATCAGCTCGTACATGCTGCGATACATCTCGGCCGGGCCGAAACCTGTCGCGGGGTCGCGCCCGGCTTCCCAGGCGAAGCGCAGGTCTTCGGCCGAAATCGGCGTGCCGTCGCCCCAGCGCAGCCCTTCACGCAGGCGCATGGTGATGCGAATGCCAGGCCGGCCATCGGGCGTGGTTTCCAGCCGCGCCAAGCCGTTCTGCAAGGTCGGCAGTGTCTCGCACAGCATGCAGACCAGCGCCCAATCGGCGTCATGCGCCGTCAGCGGACGGCGCGCGAAACCCAACACATAGGATTTCGCTGCCATGTTCTCGATATTGGGGTGCAGCGTGGACGGGTATTGCGTGATGCCGATGGTCAGCGTGTCGCGCTGCGCCATGGCGGGCGTGGCGGCGAGCAGCAGAAGCAGGAGGAAGCGCATGCCCGCATCGTCGCCAGCGCCGCGCCGGGTTGCAAGCAGCCATTGTGAGAGGGTGATTCACAGCCCGGCCAAGCCGGGCTGATCGCGCTCTATCCGCGCCGCACCTCCGCGCGCGGGAAGACGAAGTCGTGGTTGCAGAATTCGCAGGTCATGGTGATGTCGCCGGCGATGTCGGCCATCTCGTCCAGGTCGTCATCGGGGAAGCCACCCAGCACGGCGGCCAGCTTCGCGCGCGAACAGCGGCAGCCATAGGACAGCGCGCGCGCGCGATCGAGCACCAGGCCCTCGGTGCTGAACAGCAGGTGCAGCAGATGCGTGGCCTCCAGCCGGTCATCGAGCAGTTCCGCATCGGTCAGCGTGGAAGCGAGCGCGAGCGCGGTGGCCCAGGCCTCGTCCTGGTCGGTATCGGGCGCGTCGTTGATGCCGCCGTCGCTTGCCACACGCTCCAGGATCAGTGCGGAGGCGCGCCAGCCATCGGGCGTGCGCGCGCAGGCCAGGCGGATCTCCGCGCGCAGCTGCTCGCTGCTGGCGAAGTAGTGGTGCGTCATCTCCGCCAGCGTGCCACCCTCGAGCGCCACAATGCCCTGATAGCGGTCCATATCCGGGCCCTGGTCGGCGGTGAAGGCGATATAGCCCGAGCCCAGCAGCGCACCGGCCGGCGGGTCGGGTTCCACCGCCAGAAGCTCGGCCAGCATCTCCGCGCGCAGGCCGGCATGGCCGCGCAGCTGGCCGTCATCGGTGCAGTCCGAGACCAGCATGGAGACGGCGCCATCGCCCTTCGCATGCACGGAGAAGCTGCCCCGGTATTTCAGCGCCGATGCCAGCCCCGCGGTCAGCGCCAAGGCCTGGCCCACAAGCCGCGTGATGGCCGGCGGGTAGTCGTGGCGCGAGAGCAGCGCATGGGCCAGCGGCCCCAGGCGGATCAGGCGGCCACGCACCGGGCGGCCATCCAGGTGAAAGGGCTGCACGCCCTGCGGCACGACCAGGTCAGGCACGGGCGGGCGGTCGCGGTTCAGGAAGTCTGGCATCGGCTCGGTCATGGGTGGTTTGCGCGCATGGCGGGTTGAGGGTGTCAAGGGGCGGGGTAGGATCGGCGCATGTACAACCCGCCCGCCTTCCGCGAAGACGACCCCGCTATCCTGGCCGAAATCATGGCGCGCTCGCGCCTGTCGCTGCTGGTCAGCAACGGCGCGGACGGCATGCCGGTCATCACGCATCTGCCGCTGCTGTTTCGCGAGGGCCAGGTGATCGGGCACCTCGCGCGCGCCAATCCGCATTGGCGCGGGCTGGCGCGTGGGGTCGCGGTGTTCCAGGGCGTGGAAGGCTACGTCACGCCCTCCTCCTACCCCTCCAAGGCCGAGCACCACCGC
>JAIXVH010000365.1 GCA_027483125.1 Acetobacteraceae bacterium
CCGATGGCGCCGATACGCTGTTTGGCGGTGCGGGCAACGACGCGCTGCAGGGTGGCGACGGCAACGATGTGCTGTCAGGCGATGGCGGCCGCGACACGCTTGACGGCGGCGCGGATACGGACACGGCCATTTTCACTTGGCTGAGCGGCTCATTGGCACTCGACCTGCGCGTCACTGGCGCGCAGGTCGCCTTCGACAACATCGTGCTGACAAGCGTAGAAAACTTGGTAGGCGGCGGCGGCAATGACACCATGATCGGCGATGCCAACGCCAACTGGCTGTCTGGCAACGAGGGCAATGACAGCCTGCGTGGCGATGGAGGCGAAGACACCATATTCGGCGGAACAGGCGCCGACTTGCTGTTCGGCGAGGCCGGGCGGGACCGCATTGAAGGCGGCGCGGGCGATGACAGCCTCGATGGTGGCGCGAATGCCGACACGCTGCTCGGCCATGCCGGTGATGACACGCTGGCCGGTGGGCTCGGCGATGATGTTTTGGTGCTGGGCACCGGACGCCAGACACTCGATGGCGGCGCAGGCATCGACACTGCGGATTTCGCCAATGCCGGTGCCGCCTTGCGCCTGTCTATCGGCGCCATGGACATCACCATTGACTTGGGCCGCTTTACCTTCAGCTCCATCGAGGGCCTCTCCGGCACACGTTTCAACGACACCCTCATCGGCGACCCCGGCGCCAACCTCCTCGCCGGCGCCGCCGGCCATGACATCCTGCTCGGCGGCGACGGCAATGACACCCTTCTGGGCGGCGAGGGCCGCGACACCCTCTCCGGCTGGTTCGGCACCAACCAGGCCGATGGCGGCGCGGGCATCGACACGCTGCACCTGATCGGCGCGCGCCGCGCCGGCACGCTGAACCTGTCGCCCGAAGCGAGCCTGGCCCTGGGCGGCAGCTTCGCCAACGCCCGAGAGACCACCAGCTTCACCGGCATCGAAACCCTGGTCTTCACCGATGGCCGCCTGGTGCTGGACCCGACCGACCCCGCCATGCAGGTGCTGCGCCTGTACGAAACCGCGCTGGCCCGCGCGCCCAACGCCTTCGAACTGAACTTCTGGGTGGACCGCCTGACGGAGGGCATGGCGCTGACGCGGGCGGGTGAGATCTTCACCGGTGGCGTCGAATTCGCTTCCCGCTGGGGCAGCCTGTCCAACGCGGATTTCGTCGCGCGCGTCTATGCCAATTCCGCCGGCCGCGGCCCCAATGAGTTCGAGCAGGGCTTCTGGACCGCGCAACTGAACGCCGGCATGGGTCGCGGCGATGTGCTGACGCGCCTGTCCGAATACCATGAGGCGCAGGAGGTCATCGGCGCACGCCACGCGACCGGCATCTGGGACCAGGACGAAGCCGCGGCCAGCATCGCCCGGCTCTACCAGGCAGCCCTGGGCCGCCGCCCTGATGAACCGGGCTTCGTGCATTGGAAGCTCTCGGTCGATGCCGGCATGTCGCTGCCCGAGATCGCGCGCCTGTTCGTGGGCAGCCCGGAATTCCAGTCCCGCTATGGCGCGCCGGACAATGCCGGCTTCGTCACGCTGCTCTACAACAACGTGCTGAGCCGCGCGCCCGATGCAGATGGCTTCGCCTTCTGGACGCAAGCGCTGAATGGTGGCGCCGCACGCGCGCAGGTGGTGCTGGGCTTCTCCGAAAGCCAGGAATTCAAGCTGGCCAGCATGGGCGTGGTAGAGGGCGGCATCGTCTTCGCCTGAACACGGGGCTATGAAGGCGCCGAACCGGCACAGGGGGATGCGCCATGGATATGGAACTGCGCGGCAAGAAGGTCGTCATCACCGGCGGCTCCAAGGGCATTGGCCTGGCCTGCGCCGAGGCTTTCGCGGCCGAAGGCGCCTCGGTCATCATCACAGCGCGTGACCCGGCGACGCTGGTGCAGGCCGCCGAGAGCCTGCGCAGCCGCCACCAGGTGCCGGTGGTGGCGATGCCCGCGGATCTCTCCACCATGGAGGGCCGCGCGGCGGTGCATGCCGCGCATCCGGATGCCGATGTACTGGTGAACAATGCCGGCGCCATCCCCTCGGGCGCCATCGCGGACATCACGATGGAACGCTGGAAGGCGGCCTGGGATTTGAAGGTGTTCGGCTATTTCCACATGTGCCAGCTCTTCCTGGCGAACATGACGGCGCGCCGCGCCGGCGTGATCGTGAACATCATCGGCATGGCCGGGCGCGCGCCGAAGGCGGGGTATATCGCCGGTGCCGCGGGCAATGCGGCGCTGATCAGCTTCACCCATGCTCTGGGTGCGGCAACGGTGGCGGACAATGTGCGCGTGCTGGGCATCAACCCCGCCGTGACCGCGACCGACCGCATGGTGACGCAAGCGCGCTTCAACGCCGAGAAGACGCTGGGCGACCCGGAGCGCTGGCGCGAGATGCTGACCAAGCTGCCGCTGGGCCGCCCGATCGAGCCGCGGGAGATCGGGGAATTGGCGGTGTTCTGCGCCAGCCCGCGCGGGGGGTATTTCAGCGGCACGGTGATCGATGTGGATGGTGGCGGTATGCATCGCGCGTAAGCGCGTGGGGGCGCGGAGCCACTGTCCGCCCCCCATGCCGCCGCATACTGCCCTTCCGCCAAGCCCGCGCCTTGGTCATGATTGCGTCGCAATAGCTGGAGCGGCGGATGAAACCCTGGATCATCGCATGGGCCTTGCTGCCCGCCATCGCGGCCGCGCAATCCAACCGTGACGAGGCGTGGCGCTGGTGCGCGCGACAGGACACAACCGTTGCGCCGGCCACACAGATTGCCGGCTGCACCTGGCTGATCCGCTCCGGACGGGAGACGACGGCCAACCTGGCCGCTGCCTTCAGCAACCGCGGTTCGGGCCGGTTCGACCAGGGCGACCGGGCAGGCGCCATCGCCGACTCCAACGAGGCCATCCGCCTCAATCCCCGAAACGCCACCTTCTTCAGCAACCGCGGTTTGGTCCGGGCCGCCCAGAACGACCTGGCCCGTGCCATCGCCGACTACAACGAAGCCATCCGCCTCGACCCGCGAGATCCATTGGCCTTCATCAGCCGTGGCTTGGCGCGCGCCGCCCTGGGCGAACTCACCGGCGCCGTCGCGGACTACAACGAGGCCATTCGGCTCGAGCCACAATACGCCGCCGCCTTCAACAACCGTGGCGTCACCCGTGCCGCCCTGGGCGACCGCACCGGTGGCATCGCGGACTATAGCGAGGCGATCCGGCTCGATCCGGAATATGCCGAAGCCTTCTACAATCGTGGTGTGGCCCGCGCCGCCCTGGGCGACCAGGCCGGCGCCATCGCCGACTATAACGAAGCCATCCGTATCAGTCCGCGACTGCAAGTTGCCTTCAACAACCGCGGCATGGCGCGCGCCGCCCTGGGCGACCTCGCCGGCGCGATCGCTGACTACGACGAGGCCATCCGCCTCAGCCCGCAGAACGCGATAGCCCTGGCCGGCCGTGGGCTGCTGCACCATCGCGCCGGTCAGCCCGCCGCCGGCGATGCGGATATCGAGGCTGCGATCCGCGCTGCTCCAGCAGAGGTTGCATTGCCTCATGTGGCGCAGGCAGGCCTAGCGTTGTTGCGCGGTGATCGCGCCGCCGCTGCTGCCGATCTGGCCGAGGCCCTGCGCCGCAGCGCGAACTTCAGCCCAGCCCTGGGACTGCGTGCCATCCTGCGCGCACAGGAGGGCGATGCCACCGGCGCCGCCGCCGATGCCGCCGCCGCGCGGCGCGCCAATCCCGCCATCGCGGACAACATCACCACCTTCTTCGGCCCAAGCCTGGTCCTGCCCTGACGCGTCCGGCGCAGCGCGTGACGCGCGCCCCGACCCGCCGTAACCTCCCACCCAGGGAGAGCAACGCCATGACAGGCCACACCGCCGCGCACGCCGCCGCCGCACAAAGCCCCGACGCCTATTGGATGGAGGCCGCGCGCGACATCGACTGGCACCACGCGCCATCCCGCGCCTTCTTCCCCGACCAGTGCGCCTTCGGCACCTGGTTCGCCGATGGCGAGCTGAACACCTGCCACAACGCGCTCGACCGCCATGTCGAAGCCGGCCATGGCGACCGCCTGGCGCTGATCTACGACAGCCCCATCACCGGCGCCGCCGCGCGCTACACCTATGCCGAATTGCGCGACCATGTGGCGAAGCTGGCCGGCGCGCTCGCCGCCCGCGGCGTCACCCGCGGCGACCGCGTCATCATCTACATGCCCATGGTGCCCGAGGCCGCGATGGCCATGCTGGCCTGCGCGCGGCTGGGCGCCATCCATTCCGTCGTCTTCGGCGGATTTGCCGCGGCCGAACTGGCCGCGCGCATCACGGATGCGACGCCC
>JAIXVH010000287.1 GCA_027483125.1 Acetobacteraceae bacterium
GCATCCAGGCCTCGTGGATGGCGTAGGATTCGGCAATCAGGATCGCCCAGCCACAGGCGTTGAACTCAGCCAGCGAGGGCAGCGTGACATCGACCACGGTGGCACCCGCATCGCGCAGCGCATCGGCCGCGCGGGCGATGCCCGCCAGCGTGCCAGGGCTGACCGGATTATCCGTCTCGTGGAAATGCCGCACCAGGCCCACGCGCCGGCCGCGCACGCCGCCGGCCGAGGCCGCGCGCAGATCGGGCACGGGCTGCGCAGCGCTGGCCGGATCGGCGCCGTCATGGCCGGCCATGGCCTGCAGCACGATGGCGCAATCCTCCACCGTCCAGGCCAGCGGGCCTGCATGGTCCAGCGTCTGCGACAGCGGCAGGATGCCGGTGCGCGGGCACAGGCCATAGGTGGGCTTGATGCCGGCCGTGCCGCACAGCGCGGCGGGGCCACGGATCGAGCCACCCGTATCGCTGCCGGTGCCGGCCATGATGATGCCCGCGGCCACCGCCGCACCCGTGCCGGAACTGCTGCCGGCGGTAAAGCGCGATGTGTCCCAGGGGTTGCGCGCGGCGGGCCATGGCAGGTCGTGGCTCGGCCCGCCAAAGGCGAATTCATGGGTGGCGAGCTTGCCGAGCGAGACCACGCCGGCCGCCGCCAGCCATCGCACAGTCGTCGCGTCCTCATCGGGGACGAAGTGTTCCAGCTGGCGCGAATGCGCCGTCGTGGGGATGCCGCGCGTGCAGTAGATGTCCTTGTGCGCGAAGGGGATGCCGTCCAGCGGGCCGCGAAGCGCGCCGCGCATCTGCCGCGCTTCGGCGGCGCGGGCGTCATCCAGCGCGGCCTCGGGCGTGATGCGGATGAAGGCGTGGATCTGCGGGTTCAGGGCTTCGGCCCGGGCCAGTGCGGCCTGCGCGAGTTCGACGGGCGAGACGCGCTTCGCGGCAATGGCGGCCGCGGCTTCGGCGATGGTCAGCATCAGCGGCGCTCCGCACGCATGGTGAAGGCAGGCTCGGCCGAAAGCGGGATCGCAGGCTCGCGCAGCGAGGCCAGCATGGGCGCCAGCATCGCATAGGCCGCACGGATATCGGCCACCTCCGCCGATGGCAGGTTGATGCCCGCGCGCGCCAGCAGCAGCGCGACCTCCTCGATGGTGGGTTGCATCGCCGTTCCTCTCGCCATGGATGCGTGAGGTTGCGCCAGCGCGCGGGCCGGGTCTAGCCTTCTGGCACCGCGGGAGACCGCGCGGGGAAACACAAGAAAGGCAAGGCCATGAAGGTCGGCGACGCGATCGCGGAGATCATGCGACGCGAGGGCATCAGCATCCTCACGGGTTATCCGGTCAACCACCTGATCGAACACGCGGCGGCAATCGATATCCGCCCCGTCATGGTGCGCCAGGAGCGCATCGGCCTGCACATGGCGGACGCGATTTCGCGCGTCACGTCAGGCCGCACGCTCGGCGCCTTCTGCATGCAGCACGGGCCGGGGGCGGAGAACGCCTATGGTGGCGTCGCGCAATGCTATGGCGAGAGTATTCCGGTCCTCGTCATGCCGATGGGCTATCCGCGCCGCCTCGCGCAGATCAAGCCGAATTTCTCCTCGCCCATCCAGATGGCCGGCATCACCAAAAGTGCCGAGACCATCACCCTGCCGGCCGAGGTGCCCAACATCATGCGGCGCGCCTTCGCGCGGCTGAAGAACGGGCGCGGCGGGCCGGTGGTGGTGGAAATCCCGACCGATGTGTTCAACGAGGAGATCGGCGAGCTGGATTACACGCCCGCGATCGTCACGCGCACCGGGCCGGACCCGGTGGATGTGAAGCGCGCGGCTGCGATGCTGGCCGAGGCGAAGCGGCCGGTGATCTATGCCGGGACCGGCGTGCATTGGGCGCGCGCCTGGCGCGAATTGCGGGAACTGGCGGAATTGCTGACGGCCCCCGTGACCACATCGCTCGGCGGCAAGTCCTCCTTCCCGGAGGATCATCCGCTGTCGCTGGGGTCCGGGGGGCTCGCGATTCCCGCACCCGTCCGGCATTTCCTGGACAAGTCGGATGTGATCTTCGGCATCGGCTGTTCCTTCACCGAGACCAATTTCGGCGTGAAGATGCCGGCCGGCAAAAGCATCATCCACGCCACGCTGGACCCGGACCATCTCGACAAGGATGTGCGCTGCGCGATCGGGCTGGCGGGTGATGCGCAACTGACCTTGGCCGCGCTGCTCGAAGAACTGCGCGGGCGCATCAAGACAGCGCGCGATGCGGCGCCGGTCGCAGCCGAGATCGAGGCCTCGCGCGCGCCGTGGCTGGCGCAATGGGCGGCCAAGCGGGATTCCAACGACGCGCCGCTGAACCCCTATCGCGTGCTGCGCGACCTGTGGCGCACGGTTGATGTGGACAACACCATCATCACCCATGATGCCGGCAGCCCGCGTGACCAGCTCTCGCCCTTCTGGGTCTCGCGCACGCCGCTGTCCTATCTGGGCTGGGGCAAGACGACGCAGCTGGGCTATGGGCTGGGGCTTGCGATGGGTGCCAAGCTCGCTGCACCCGACAAGCTCTGCATCAATGTGTGGGGCGATGCGGCCATCGGCTTCACGGGGATGGATTTCGAAACCGCGGTGCGCGAGCGCATCCCGATCCTCTCGATTCTGCTGAACAATTTCTCCATGGCGATCGAGCTCAAGATCATGGCGCTGAGCACGGAGAAATACCGCAGCACCGATATCAGCGGCGATTATGCCGCAATGGCCAGGGCCTTCGGCGGCTATGGCGAGCGCGTGGAGCGCCCCGAGGACATCATCCCCGCGATCCAGCGCGGCATCCGCGCCACGCAGGAAGGCAAGCCCGCATTGCTGGAATTCATCACCAGCAAGGAGACGCAGGTCTCGCGCCTGTAGGTGCAAAACAGTTCCGCCCCGCCCACCCGATAGTGCGGGGTGGGACGGGGCGGCAACGCGCCGGATGGGGAGAACAGCGCGCTGGTCTCTGGCTCAGCGTGGTGCGTTGACCATGCTGGCAATTTCTCCGACGTAGCGGCCCTGCTCGGTGCTGACCGCAACGGCCACCTGGGCGAAGCGGTCATGCCGCGGGGCGCGGTAGGTGCAGCTGTAGCGCTCGGGGCGCAGCTCGTTCACGTCGCAGTTCATGCCCGACATGCGCAGCCGTGCCAGCAGCGTCGCGGCATCCGAACCGGAGGGATGCGCCGCGGCCAGGTCACGTTCCAGCATGCGGGTGCCGGCCTCCGTACCGTTCTCGATGTAGCGGTCGAAGGGCGCCTGTGCGGGCCAGGGGCTGGTGTTGCCCCAGGCATAGGCGAAGACGCTGACACCAAGGAACAGGATCCCGAGCGTGGTCATCGCCATCTTCAGCGTGTGCAGGGATTCGGATTGACGGGCCATGATCTGTCTCCTTCCTCAGAGCGCGGCGAGAGTGACGGTGTTGGGCTGCAGTTGCGGCGCCGGCGCCACCGTGACCGAAGGGTTGATGGCGGTGACGCGCAGCCCGTCCGTCTCCACGCGCGTCGTCAGGCGTGCGATGCGGGCGAAGGAGAGCTGGCGGTTGAACACGCAGGCATAGGTGCCCGGGCTTTCGAAGTCGGGCTGGCATTCAAAGCCGCTGCGCGACAGGCGGGTCAGCAGGCTGCCGGCATCCGAACCCAGCGGATGATGCGCCGAGAGGTCCTGCACCAGCCGCGTCTCGGAGGCCGCAAGGCCGCGAGCCATGTAGCGGTTCGCGTCATGCTCCATGCGCATCGGCTCGACGCCGCCGGCAACCGCGGCATAACCCGCAAGGCCCGAGCAGATCATCGTGCCGACGATGCAGGCATTGCGCAGCGTGCGAAGCGCGTCTCGGCTGATCAAGGTCTTCATGGCACTCCCCTTCCATGAGCGGTGGCGATGGGGAGTTTGTAGGTGATGCCTTGTCGTGCGTGTTGTCGTGTGGGGTAGAGGCTTGTCCGCGGCGTCTGCGCTTTGTCGCCGACGTCGGCTACTGCGCGTTGCGGATGGTGATGCGCGTCTCGACCTGCGCCACCACGCTGCCCTGCACGGTGACATGCGCCTCCAGCGTGATCAGCCGCCGTTCCCGGTCAGGCACGCGCATCACGCAATGCCACAGGCCCGCGGGCCCGCCCGGTGCCATGCAGGAAAAGCCCAGGCCGGTCAGGTTCTGCACAGCGGGGCCGGGGTCCGCACCGGTGGGGGACCAGCCATCGATATCGCGTTTCAGCGCCGCCGCACCGGCCCTTTCGCCTTGCCGCAGATAGGTTTCGACCGGGTTTCGCAGCGTGGCAGAAGGCGCCAGCAGCCAGGCGATGCCGCCCAGCGCAACCAGCGCAGAGATCAGCACGAATGCGGCCTTGCGCAGGGTTCCCGGCTGCAGCCCACGCGCGGGGCCGGGCTCGACGCTCACGCCGCGCGACGCGGATTGGCGATGAAACGGCCGGGCGCGGCGCCGGTGATGTCGCCCGCGGCGAAGACGCTTTCGCCATTGGTCCAGACCTCCTCGACACCCAGCGACTGCGCGGTCGGGTCGGCATATGTCGCCATGTCGCGGATTGTCGTGGAATCGAACAGCACCAGGTCAGCGAAGGCGCCGGGCCTGATTGTGCCGCGATCGGGAATGCCAAAGACCTGCGCGGTGCGACCCGTCATCTTGTGAACCGCCGTCTCCAGGCTGAACAGGCCGACATCACGCACATAATGCCCCAGCACGCGCGGGAAGGTGCCCCACAGCCGCGGATGCGGCTTGGCGTCATGCGGGATGCCATCGCTGCCGATCATGCTGCGCGGATGCGCCATGATGCGGCGCACATCGGCCTCATCCATCTGGAAATAGATCGCACCGGCCGGAAGCAGCTTCTCGGCCGCCGCCTTGCGCGTCACGCCCCAGTCGCGCGCGATGTCGTCGAGGTTGCGCCCGGCCTGTTCGGGGTGCGGCACCGACCAGGTGATCTGCACCGGCACATCCTGGCGCAGCCGGTCGGGCATCAGCACGGTGGAGCCTGCCGGGTATGGGTAGACGTCGAAGGCGACGGGCTGGTCCTGGCCCATGCGGTCGATCAGCGCCAGCGTATCGGTGGAGCGGCCGAAGTTTTCCGGCATGGAGCATTTGTGGTGAGAGATCACCACCTCGGCGCGCGTCTCGCGGCCGATGCGCAGGGTCTCGCGGATGCTGTCCAGCACGCCATCGGCCTCGTCGCGCATATGCGTCATGTAGATGCCGCCCACCTCGGCCAGCGCCTCACCCACGGCAATGACCTCATCGGTCGGCGCCTGGGCGTTGGGCGGATAGTACAGGCCGGTGGTGAAGCCCGCCGCACCTTGTTGCAGCGCCTCGCGCAGGCGGGACTGCATCTGCGCGATCTCGCGGTCATTGGCGGCGCGGTAGACATCGCCATCCATCGCCTCCACCCGCAGCGACATATGGCCGCAGAAGGCCAGCGTGTTGACGTTGGTGGGGTTGCGGCCCAGCGCATCGGCGTATTCGGCGAAGCTGCCCAGCGTGAACCAGCTCTCATCGCCCAGCAGATCCAGCGGCGGGATCGGCCGCTTGGAGACGCGCAGCGGCGCCAGCGACACGCCGCAATTGCCGACCACGACGCTGGTCACACCCTGGCTGACCTTGCAGTGCTGGCAGGCGGGCCCGCACAGCACCGCGCGGTCGTCATGGGTATGGGCATCGATGAAGCCCGGCGCGAGTGCCCGGCCGGTGGCGATCACCTCGCGCGCGCCGGACGCGCTGGAGAGATCGCCCACCGCGCGGATGCGATCCCCCTCCACCGCGACATCGCCCTGAAAGCGCGGCGCGCCGGTGCCGTCGAGGATGGTGGCGTCGCGGATGATCAGGTCGCAGCGGAAGGCCATGGCGTTCTCTCCAGAGTCGGCCGCAGCGTAACAGGCGCTTCCATCAAGCTCCACAGCCGGCGGCCGCGGCATCTTGCCGCTGCCGGGCCCGGCTGCCACGCTGCGGCGAAACAGCAGGAGGAAACCCATGCCGCAGGGCCTGCCCCAACCGAACACGCTGCCGCATGTGCTGACGGGCCAGTATTTCGAGGCGCTGGAGAACTTCAACCGCGTCTTCGCGCTGCGCCCCGATGACCGCCTGGTCATCCTGGCCGACCGGCTTATCGACCCGCGGGTGATCAGCGCCATCCAGGGAGTTGCGCGCGCGCGCGGCGTGAAGTCCTGGGTGGTGCAGGCCGAGAGCACGCAGCAGCTGGAAGTGCCGGAGATGGTGAAGCCCATCCTGGAACAGGCCACCTTCGTCGTCTCCACCTGGTTCTGCTCGATCCTCGATCCGTTCTGCATAGAGCTGCGCAAGCGCGGCCAGCGCTGGGTCAAGATCACGTATTTCCGCAACCTCGATGACCTGAACACGCCGCAGGCGCGCTTCCCGATCGACATCGTGGGCGAGATCATCCGCCGCACCGCCGCGCGCTACCCCACGGGCCAGGATTTCACGCTGCGCTTCACCGACCCGCGCGGGACGGATCTGCGCATCGGCTTCACCGCGAAGATGCGCGAATTGCAGCTGCGATCGAACCGCTGGCGCGGCAAGATGTGCGCCGACGAACCCGGCGCCTATGTGCATTACCTGCCGACGCACGGCCCCAACCTCTATGACCGCACCAGCGTGGACAATGACCCCGAACCCATCGTGCCGATCAACGGCATTCTCTATCCGGAATGGGGCGTGGGCTGGGCCGAGCCCTTCCAGGAGCGCGTGGGCGTGGTCTTCAAGGATGACCGCATCACCGAGGTGATCGGCGACACCAAGCTGGCCGCCATCCTGCGCGACATGCTGGTGGGCGGGCAGCTGATCGAACTGGGCTGCGGCTTCAACCCCAAGGCACCGCGGCGCGGCATCTACCCGGCCGGCAGCAACAGCCCCGGCGCGCTGCATTACGGCATCGACCTGGCCAAGCCCTGCGACTTCATCCGCCGCGTCATGCCCGGATGGGAGGAACCGCCCGTGCATATGGACCTGATCAGCTTCGACACCACGGTGATGGCCGGCGACACGCCGGTCATTACGGATGGCTTCCTGGAAGCCCTGCGCGACCCATCGGTGGTGGAGATGGCCGCACGCTATGGCGACCCCGTGGACCTTCTCGAAGCCTGGCCCGACGCATGATCGCCCGCCGCACCCTGCCGTTCCTCGCGCTGCCCGCCTTCGCGCAGACGCGGCCCACCACGCGGCTCGTGGTGCCCTATGCGCCCGGCGGCACCAATGACGTCACCGCGCGGCTGATCGCACCCCGCGCCGGTGAACGGCTGGCGCAGAACTGGGTGGTGGAGAACCGCTCCGGCGCATCGGGGGCGATCGGCACGGAATTCGTGGCCCGCGCGGCACCCGACGGCACCACCCTGCTCTACAGCAACGAGGTAAAGCCGCTGCTGCGCCACGTGATGCGCAACGTGCCCTTCGACAATGTGGCCGACTTCACGCCGGTCGTGCGCACCGTCTCCATCCCCTATGTGCTGGTGGGCGCGCCGCGCGCCGAATTGCCGAACCTGGAGGCACTGCTGGCCGCGCTGCGCACGGCCCCGCAGCGCTTGGCCTTCGCCGCATCCTCGCTCGGCTCCATCGGGCAGTTGGGTGCCGCGGCGATGGGCACCCGCATGGGCTTTGATCCCAACATCGTCATCTATCGCGGCACCGGGCCGGCGCTGAACGATGTGCTGACCGGTGCCGCCGCGCTGATGATCGCCCCACTTGGCCCGGTGGCGCAGTTGGTCCGCGAAGGCCGGCTGCGGGCCTTCGCCACCACCAGTGCGCAGCGGCTGAACAGCCTGCCGGACACACCCACGCTGATCGAGGCCGGCTTCACCGACATGCTGTTCGAAGGCTGGTGCGGCATCTGGGGCCCGCGCGGCATGGCAGCGGACATCGTGGCCCGTGTGCGCGAAGCCGCCCAGGCCGCGATGGCCGAGGCGGAGGTGCGCGCGCGCATCGCCGATATCGGGGTGACGGTGCTGAACGAGAGCACCGCTGATTTCGTATCGGTCATCGCCGCCGAAATGGCGCGCAACGGCGCGCTGGTGCGTGCCGCGGGGATCCAGCCCGAATGATCCGCCTGGCTCTCTTGTGTCTGCTGGCCGCCCTGCCCGCCGCCGCGCAGCAACCCGCCATTCTGGGCCTCACACAGGACCCCGCGCTGAACGCAGAGGTCCGCGCCGCCGCCAACCGTTTCCTGATGCACAACCTGCCGCGTGCCTTCGCCGCCGGCCCCGGCGGCAGCTTTGGTTGGCAGACGGGCGGCGGCGATGCCGCCTTTGTCGAACAGCGCGCCCTGGAATCCTGCCAACGGCGCAGCAATGGCGCGCCCTGCGCGATCATCGCGCGCGATCTGGCGCGGCTGAACCCCGAACGCGCCGCACCGGCCGCACCCGCCGGCACGCGCATGGGCGGCTTCGCGCAGGAGGCGCTGCCCGATCCGCGCATGCTGTGGTGGGGGCCGGGGGCGGCGCGCGGCGTTCTGGTCTTCGCGCATGGGCGCGCGGTGAACCGCGCCGATTTGCGCGGCGAGCAACCACAATCCTGGACGCGGCATTTCAACAATGCCGGCTATGATGTGTGGCGTTTCGACCGCCATCCCGGTTCCGACGATGCGGCGCGCGCCGCCGGATGGCTGCGCGAGCACCTGGCCGCGCTGCGCGCCATGGGCTACCGCCGCATCGTCGTCTCCGGTCAATCGCGCGGCGGTTGGAACTCGCTGATGATGCTGGAAACGCCGGGCCTGGCCGATGCCGTCATCGCCATCGCACCCGCCTCGCACGGGCAGCTTGGCAGCCCCGAGCATATGCGCGCGCTGGATGACTGGCGCGCGATCCTGGCCACCGCCCGCCCGTCCCAGGCGCGGGTGGTCTTCGCCAATTTCCGCAACGACCCCTTCGACCCCGATCCCGATCGCCGCGCCGCCCTGGCCGAAAGCCTGCGCGGACGCGTGGGCGCGCTGCTGGTGATCGACCGGCCCGAGGGCGTCGAGGGCCATGGCGGCGGCGCCAGCATGCCGTTCAACGAGCGCTTCGGCCCATGCCTGCTGGGCTTCGCCGAAGCCACGCGCAATGCCTGCTGATCAGATCGCCAGCGCGTCCATCAACTCGCGCCAGGCATCGCGGCTGGGGGCGGCGACTATGCCGCCCGTGCTTTCCAGCGGGGTATAGGCGCTGCCATCGAAACGCGCGGAATGCCCGCCGGCCTCGCGGTGCAGCAGCCAGCCAGCCGCGTGGTCCCAGGGCAGCAGCCGGTTATAGACCAGCACGCCCAGATGCCCGGTCGCAGCCAGCCGCCATTCATGCGCGGCACAGCGCAGGTTCAGCACGCCGGCGAGCTTCTCCAGGCGCGGCAGCACGCGCGCGCGGCGCTCGGGTGCCATGAAGCCCCAGGCGATGGCGCCCAGCATCTGCGGCAAGGCGGGCGCGGGCCCCAGGCGCAGATCATGCCGCGCGCCATCCAGGCTGATGCCCCAGGCGCCCTCGCCGCGCAGCGCCATCGCGCAATCCCCGGCGATGGGGTCGAGCAGCCAGGATGCCGCCACCTCACCATTCACGATGGCGGCGCAGAGCACCCCGAACAGCGGCAGGCCCGCGGCGAAATTGCTGGTGCCATCCACGGGATCGACCACGAAGCACAGCGGCACCGAGCCCAGCCGCCCCAGCAGCCCGGGATCGGCGGCGCAGGCTTCCTCGCCCACGACCAGGCAGCCGGGGAAGCGCCTGTGCAGCCCCGCCGTGATGTGCCGCTCGGCCGCCTCATCGGCATCGGTCACCAGATCCAGCGCCGAGGATTTCTGGCGAATGGCGCCGGCATCCAGCCTGCGGAACCGCGGCAGGATCTCAGCCGCGGCGGCCTCGCGCAGCAGCGCCGCCACATCCTCCATGGCGCGATGGTCGATCACGGGTCGTTCGCGCCCTGGGGGGCCTCGGGGCCGGTCATCTTCTCGAAGCGCGCGCGCGCCGTCGCCGGGATGCGCACAGCGATGCGCAGCACATCGTCCTCGCCCTGCGTCTGCAGCACTTCGGCGTGGCGATGCAGCCAGGCTATGCGCGCGCCATCGCCGGCCGGTATGGCGTATTCCACCATCTCCAACCCGGCCGCCAGGCGTGCATCGATCTCACCCAGCAGCTGGTCCAGCCCGTCGCCGGTCAGGGCCGAGACCGCAAGCCCCGGCGGCTCGCGCCCGCGCAGCAGGTCGGATTTGTTCAGCACCTCGAGCACGCGCCGGGGCCATTCCTCGTCCAGCGCGGCATCGGCGCCTTCGCTCATGTCGTGCAGCACGCCCAGCACATCGGCACGCTGCGCGGCACTGTCCGGGTGGGCCGCATCGCGCACATGCAGGATGATGTCGGCGGCGGCGACTTCCTCGAGCGTGGCGCGGAACGCCTCGACAAGTTGTGTCGGCAGTTCGGAGATGAAGCCCACCGTGTCCGACAGGATCGCGGTCCGCCCCGATGGCAGGCGGATCTGGCGCATGGTCGGGTCCAGCGTCGCGAAGAGCTGATCCTCGGCATAGACGCCGGCACCGGTCAGCGCGTTGAACAGCGTGGACTTGCCGGCATTGGTGTAGCCGACCAGGGCGATGATCGGATACGGCACCTTCTCCCGAGCGCGCCGATGCAGGCCGCGCGTGCGCCGCACCTGTTCCAGTTCGCGCTTGATGCGGACAATGCGCTCATCGATCAGCCGCCGGTCGATTTCGATCTGCGATTCACCGGGGCCGCCCAGGAAGCCGAAGCCGCCGCGCTGGCGCTCAAGGTGGGTCCAGGACCGCACCAGCCGCGTGCGCTGGTAGGACAGGTGCGCCAGTTCCACCTGCATGCTGCCTTCGCGCGTGCGCGCACGCTCGCCGAAGATTTCAAGGATCAAGCCGACGCGGTCGATGACCTTGGTGCCCCAGGCGCGTTCGAGGTTGCGCTGCTGCACAGGCGTCAGCGCAGCGTCGACCACGACGACGCCGACATCCTGTTCCTCCAATGCCCCCTTCAACGCCGAGACCTGGCCCTCGCCCATCAGCGTCGATGGCCGGCGTTCGCGCAGCGGCAGGATCGCGGTGTGCACGATGGCAACACCGATCGAGGCCGCCAGTCCAACGGCCTCCGCCAGGCGCGCTTCGGCGGCGCGCACCGCACCTGGCGGCGTGAATTCGGTAACACCGCTGCGATGCGCACGTTCATGCGGCAGGATCACGGCGGCGCGGGTCGGGCCCGCGCTGGTGTCAATCGGTTGCGGCAGGGGACGGCTCGCGCGGTGTGATGGACAGGGTGGCCCGGCGCGGCTCGGCGCCTTCGGCCGGCGCCGCCGTACCAGCGGCCTGGGGGTCGAACAGCATGATCGGCGCGCCGGGCATCACGGTCGAGATGGCGTGCTTGTAGACCAGTTGCGTATGCCCATCGCGGCGCAGAAGCACCGAGAAATTGTCGAACCAGGTGATGATGCCCTGCAGCTTCACGCCGTTGATCAGGAACACGGTCACTGGAGTCTTGGACTTGCGCACATGGTTCAGGAAAACATCCTGCACGTTCTGCGACTTTTCGGCAGCCATCCGGCACCCCTTCTTCTTATTGCGCACGCGGCAAACGCCGCTTCTCAACCCGGCAGCTTCAAGAATTGGCCAGCCGGGCGCGCTTGTCCAGGGTTGAAAGGTGGGCGGCGAATGACAACGCATCCGGGAAGTGCATATCGGGCGAGCAGGCTTCGATCCCGCCATCATGCGCGGCATCACCCAGCAGCACCGCACGCATGCCCGCGCGCCGCGCCGCCAACATGTCCAGCGCCGTGTCGCCGATATACCAGCAAGTCTCGGCTGGCGGTGAATCACAGGCCGCGCGTGCAGCGTGCAGCGGTGCGGGGTCGGGCTTGTCGGCCGCGCAATCGCCCGCACCGATGCGGGCGCGGAAGAAGCCATCCCAGCGCAGATGCTCGACCTCTGCGCGCAGCAGCGGGCCATGCTTGTTGGACACGATGGCGAGAGGTGCCAGTGCCACCGCCGCGCGCAAGGCGGCCGCTGCGCCCGGCATGGGACGCAGCACCTCCAGATGGCGCGCCTGCACGGTCAGATAGAAGATGTCGCGCGCCTTTTCCCACTGGTCGCCGAATTTTTCCGGGAAGGACTCGGCGAGCGACTTGCGCACATTGCCCAGCACCATCTCGCGGTCCCATTCGGGCATGCCGAAATGCCGGAAGGCGGCGTTCAACCCGTCCTGGATCGCGGCCCAGCCATCGGCGAGCGTATTGTCCCAGTCGAAGATGAGGGCGGCAGGTTCAGCCGGCATCGGCCGCGTGCACGCCGAGGAATTTGAGCTTGCGGTGCAGCGCGCTGCGCTCCATCCCCACGAAGGTCGCGGTGCGGCTGATATTGCCGCCGAAGCGTAGCAGCTGTGCTTCCAGATACTGCTTCTCGAACATCTCGCGCGCGTCACGCAGAGGCAGCGTCATGATCTCGCTGGAGCGATCGAGCTTGAGCATGGCCGGCGCGCTGGCGCCCACTTCAGGTGGCAGCATGTCGGCGCGGATCGAGCTGCCGGGTTCGCCCGGCGCCATGATCAGCAGCCAGTCCACCAGGTTGCGCAATTGGCGCACATTGCCCGGCCAGTCATAGGCCTGCAGCGCGGCCAGCGTGTCCTCGCTGATCTCGCGTGGCGGTATCCCCGAGGTCTCGACGCTGCGGGCCATGAAATGCCGCGCCAATGCCGGAATATCCTCGCGCCGGTCGCGCAGCGCAGGCACGCGCAGCGGCACGACGGAGAGGCGATAGAACAGGTCCTCGCGGAAACGCCCGGCGCCGATCTCGGCCTGCAGATCGCGGTTGGTGGTGGCCAGCACGCGCACATCCACATCGACGCGCGCCGAGCCGCCGATGCGCTGGAAGCCCTGGTCCTGCAGCACGCGCACGATCTTGCCCTGGGTCTCGGGCGGCATGTCGGCC
>JAIXVH010000447.1 GCA_027483125.1 Acetobacteraceae bacterium
CCGCGCGCCATGGTGGATTGGGTGCTTGAACCACTGGGCGATGACCTGAACACGCCGCTCGCGCTCGCGCGCCTGCGCGACCTGCGCACGCTGGAAAACATCGCCAATGTCGGCGGTTCGCCGGCTGCGGTGCATGCGCGTACGCCGGAACCCTGGCATCCCTCGCCCGGTGAGGCGCGCGCCGCCGTATTGGATGCGGCGCAGGTGCTCGGCCTGTTGTGGCAGGACCCCGCGGCCTGGCGGCAGGGTGGTGGCGATGCGGATGTGGATGCCGCCATTGCCGCGCGGCTTGCCGCCCGCGCCGCGAAGAACTGGGCCGAGGCGGACCGCATTCGCGATGCGCTGAAGGCGCAGGGCATCATCCTCGAGGACGGGGCTGGCGGGACGACCTGGCGCCGTGCCTGAGGAGCGCGTTGGAGAACCCGGCCGGCCCGTCTTGCGGTCCTGTCCCGCCCCTGCGGCGTCAGGCGCCGCGCCCGTGGAACCACCACGGGCTTCGGCGCCTTCCTGGCAGGGACAGGACAGCCCTCGCAATCCGGACCAGCCGGCTTCCCCAACGCGCTCCAAGCACCTCGAAGGCGCCGCACTGGAACCACCGCCGGGCGAAAGCCCGATCGTGGTGCTGGTCAACCCGCAACTGGCCGACAATATCGGCATGGCCGCGCGCGCCATGGCCAATGGCGGGCTGTTCCATATGCGGCTTGTCGCCCCGCGCGATGGCTGGCCGCAGGAACGCGCCTTCTTCGTCTCCTCTGGCGCGCAGCGCATCCTGGAAGCGGCGACGGTGCATGCCACGGTGCAGGACGCCATCGCCGATTGCCACCGCGTCTTCGCCACCTGTCCGCGCCCGCGTCATGTTGTGGTCAACATCCGCAATGCGCGCGCCGCGGCCGAGGATTTGCGCACCATCAACACCGCGGGCCAGCGTGTGGCCGTGCTGTTCGGCCCCGAACGCGCGGGCCTGACCGCCGAGGATCTGGCCCGCGCCGACACGCTGGTGCGCTACCCGCTGAACCCCGCGCATAACAGCCTGAACCTGGCGCAGGCGGTGATGATCCTGGCCTATGAATGGTGGATGGCCGCCGATGCCACGCCACCGCGCGCGCTGCACACCAACGAGACGCAGGTCGCCACGCGTGAGTCACTCGAAAATTTCATGGGCCATCTGCTCGATGAGCTGGATGCCTGCGGCTTCCTGCGCAACGAAGCCAAGCGCCCCGGCATGGTGCGCAACCTGCGCCACTGGTTCACCCGCGGCGAGATCACCGAACAGGAATTGCGCACGCTGCATGGCGTGGTTGCGGAACTCTCACGCGGGCGCATGATCCGGGGCCGACCGGAGAAGCCCTGACCATGCTGGATTTTGTGGAAGTGGATGCCCTGCGCCTCGGCATGGCAGGCCCGCGCCTGTCGTTCGAGCGCATCGGCGATATCGGCCCGCCCGTGCTGCTGTTGCATGGTATCGGCGCGAACAGCACGGGCTTTCGCGCGGTCATGCAGGGTCTGGCCGCGCGCTGCATTGCGTGGAACGCGCCGGGCTATTTCCTCTCCGACCCCTTTATCGCCGAAGCGCCGACACCCGCGCATTACGCCGATGCGGCGCTGGCGCTGCTGGATGCGCTGGGCATCACGGAACCCGCGCATATCGTCGGTTCCTCCTTCGGCTCGATGATCGGCGCGTGTTTCGCCGCGAGGCACCCGGGGCGCGTGGCGACGCTGTCGCTGTTCGGCGCCTCGCGCGGGCAGCGCTGGCGCACGCCGGCGCAGCGCGCGGAGATGCTGGCCATGCGCGCCACCAGTATCGCCGAGGGCGGTGTGGCGCTGGCCCGCACGCGTTCCGCGAAACTGGTCGCGCCCGACACCCCCGAACCGGTGCTGGCTGCCGTGCGCCGCATGGTGGCCGCCACCGATGAACGCGGCCTGATGCGGGCCGCACGCTGCACCGACCAGGTGGATGTGGTGGCCGATTTCGCCCCCGCCATCACCGCGCCCACGCTGGTGGTGACCGGCACGCAGGACGCCGTGAACCCGCCGGAGGTCGGCATGGCCATCGCTGACGCCATCACCGGCGCGCGGCTGGAACTGCCCGCCGGCATCGGCCATCTGATGGAATTGGAAGACCCGCAGGGCGCCTTGATTTTGCTGCAAAGGCACCTGAACATTCCTCCATGAACGCTATTCCCCGCCGCGCCTTGCCGGCGATCACGCTTGCCACGCCCGCCCTGGCGCAGTCGCGCCCGACGCGGCTGGTCATTCCCTTCCCGCCCGGCGGCGGGCTGGATGCGCTGGGCCGTGCGCTGGCCGAAAGGCTGACCGCCGCCTGGGGCCAGCCGGTGGTGGTGGACAATCGCCCTGGCGGTTCGACTGTGCCGGGGGTGGATGCGGTGGCCAAGGCGGCCGCCGATGGCCACACCCTGTTGATGACGGCGGACAATTCCATCACCTCGAATCCCCTGGTGATTCCTGGCCTTCCGCATGACCCGCTGCGCGATCTGGCACCCGTCACCTTCCTGCTGGAAGTGCACCAGATGGTGGTGGCCAATGCGCGCTTTGGTGCGCGCGACATGGCAGGCCTGGTGGCCGCCGCGCGGGGCGGCCGCGTGACCTATGGCAGCTATGGCCAGGCCAGCCAGCCGCATCTGCTGTTCGGTGCGCTGGCGGCGCAGGAACGGCTGGAATTCACCGAAGTGCCCTATCGCGGCCTGACGCCGGCGGTGCTGGCCACCGTCGCCGGAGAGGTGAACCTGACCCTGTGCGGCGTGGCCTCGGCGCGCGAGCATCTGGCCGCCGGGACGTTGCGCGGGCTGGCCGTGGGCCGCGGCGCCCGCCTGCCCATGCTGCCCGAATTGCCGACGCTGGCCGAGGCCGGCTACCCGGATATCGACCCGCGCACCTGGTTCGGCATTTTCGCCCCTGCCGCGACACCGGCCGACACTCTCTCGCGCATTCACCGCGACATCGCGGTGGCGATGGCCGACCCCGCGATCGTGGACCGGCACCTGACGCCCAATGGCTATACGGTGCATGTGGCGACGCCCGAGGCGAGCCGCGGCATCATCGCGCAGGACCTGGAATACAAGCGCGGGTTGCTGACGCGGGCGGGGCTGGCGCGGTAGCACCCGCCTTGCCGCGTCGCAGCATCGGGGCTACCCATTCGACGGTTTCAGACGTTGAGGGAGGCCCCAGATGGCCCGCAAGAAGATCGCGCTCGTGGGCGCTGGCAATATCGGCGGCACGCTCGCCCATCTGATCGGCCTGAAGGAGCTGGGTGACGTCGTGATGTTCGACGTCTTCCCCGGCGTGGCCGCCGGCAAGGCGCTGGACATCATGCAGTCCGGCCCGGTCGATGGCTTCGACAGCCACATGGTCGGCGCGGGCGATTATGCCGCGATCGCGGGTGCGGATGTGGTGATCGTCACCGCCGGCTTCCCGCGCATGCCCGGCATGTCGCGCGATGACCTGCTGACCAAGAATGCCGGCGTGATGGCGCAGGTGGCCGAGGGCATCAAGACCTACGCGCCCGACGCCTTCGTCATCTGCATCACCAACCCGCTGGATGTGATGGTCTGGGCGTTGCAGCAGAAATCCGGCCTGCCGGCGCATAAGGTCGTGGGCATGGCGGGCGTGCTGGACAGCTCGCGCTTCCGGCTGTTCCTCGCCCAGGAATTCAACGTCTCGGTCGAGGATGTGACGGCCTTCGTGCTGGGCGGCCATGGCGACACGATGGTGCCGCTGACGCGCTATTCCACCGTGGCCGGCGTGCCGGTGACCGACCTGATCAAGATGGGCTGGTCCACGCAGGAGCGCATCGACGCGATCGTGAACCGCACCGCCAATGGCGGCGGTGAGATCGTGAAGCTGCTGGAAAAGGGCAGCGCCTTCTACGCGCCGGCCGCGAGCGCCGTGCAGATGGCGGAAGCCTATCTGAAGGACAAGAAGCGCGTGCTGCCCTGCGCCGTGATGCTGAATGGCGAGTATGGGTTGTCGGATTTCTATGTCGGCGTGCCGGTGGTGATCGGCGCGGGCGGCGTGGAGCGGGTGATGGAAGTGCAGTTCTCGCCCGAGGAAAAGGCCGCTTTCGACAAGTCCTGCGACGCGGTGAAGAAGCTGATCGAAGACTTCAAGAAACTCGGCGTCTGAACGGAAAGCGGGGACGAAGCGATGAACATCCACGAATATCAGGGCAAGGAATTGCTGCGCCGCTATGGCGTGGCGGTGCTCGAAGGCCATGTGGCGGAAACGCCGGAAGCCGCCGAGGCCGCGGCGCGCAAGCTGCCCGGCCCGATCTATGTGGTGAAGTCGCAGATCCATGCCGGCGGCCGCGGCGCCGGCCGCTTCGCCGATGATCCGAACGGCAAGGGCGGCGTGCGCCTGGCCAAGTCGCCCGAAGAAGCCAAGGCGGCCGCCGCCGCCATGCTGAACCATGTGCTGGTGACCAAGCAGACCGGCCCCGAGGGCAAGCTGGTCCGCCGCGTCTATGTCGAGGCCGGCTGCGACATCGCGCGCGAATTGTACCTGGCCTTCCTGCTGGACCGCGATGTGGGCCGCGTGGCGATCATGGCGTCCACCGAAGGCGGCATGGAGATCGAGGAGGTGGCCGAGCACCACCCCGAGAAGATCCTGAAGGTGCATGTCGACCCCGCCACCGGCGTGCAGGGCTGGCATGCGCGTAAACTGGCCTTCGGGCTGGGCCTGGAAGGCAAGCAGGTCGGCGCTTTCGTGAAGTTCGTGACCGCGCTGTATGGCGCCTATGTCGAGCTCGATTGCGCGATCGTGGAGATCAATCCGCTGGTTGTCACCAAGGGCGGCGATGTGGTGGCGCTGGATGCCAAGGTCTCCTTCGATGACAGCGCGCTGTATCGCCACAAGGACCTTGAGGCGCTGCGCGACGACCATGAGATGGACCCGAAGGAACTCGACGCGATCCAGAACGACCTGAACTATGTGGCACTCGATGGTGAGATCGGCTGCATGGTGAATGGCGCGGGCCTGGCCATGGCGACGATGGACATCATCAAGCTGTATGGTTCCAGCCCCGCCAACTTCCTGGATGTGGGCGGCACGGCGAACGCCGCGCGCGTGACCGAGGCTTTCCGGATCATCACCTCGGACACCAATGTGAAGGGCATCCTGGTCAATATCTTCGGCGGCATCGCCAAGTGCGACATGATCGCCACCGGCATTGTCGAGGCGTCGAAGAACCTTTCCCTGAAGGTGCCGCTGGTGGTGCGCCTGGAGGGAACCAACGTCGAACTGGGCAAGAAGATCCTGGCCGAATCCGGGCTTGCCATCATCCCCGCCGACAATCTGGCGGATGCAGCACAAAAGGCCGTCGCGGCCGTGAAGGGGCGCTGAACCATGGCCGTTCTGATCAACGCGAACACCCGCGTCATGACGCAGGGCTTCACCGGTGCGCAGGGCACCTTCCACGCCAGCCAGGGCATCGCCTATGGCAGCAACTACGTGGGCGGTGTGACGCCGGGCAAGGGTGGCACCATGCACCCGGAGCTGCACC
>JAIXVH010000068.1 GCA_027483125.1 Acetobacteraceae bacterium
ACGCATACGCTCAGCGTGGTCATCACGGGCACCGATGATGCGCCGATCGTCACAGCGACGGCCGCTGCCCCGGCCGATTTGCACGTCACCACCGAGGACACCGCGCGCAGCTTCACCACGGCCGAACTGCTCCAGGCGGTGGGAGCCAGCAGCCCGCATGGCGGCACACTGGATGTCTCCTCGGTGTCGGTTGATGCGGCCTATGGCAGCTTCGCCCATCAGCCGGATGGCACCTGGCGCTTCACGCCGGCGGCCAATGCGCATCACGACGACATCCCCATCCGGGTCACGGTCAGCAACGGCCAGGGCACGGCCGATGCCCATGCGACGCTCGACCTGCGGCCGGTGACCGATCCGGCGCATCTGGCGCTGACTGTCTCCGCCGAGCAGGAGGTGATCACCACCGGCCCCTCGGCGCAGCTGGCGCGCATCCAGATCGACCGTGTGCAGACCCCGGCGCTGAGCGAATTCACCCTGGAATTCACCGTGGTCGGCCAGCGGGTCGCCAATGCCGGGACCACCGGTCCGGTGGTCGTAAACATTGGCCATCCTGGCGACAACAACATGCTCAGCCTGTGGAACCCGGCCAGCATGCGCATTGGCGGTGCCGGTGAGCGGGATACGGGGATCAATCTGGGTGACGGGAACAGTCACCGCGTCACGCTGACCTGGGAGGCCGGCAGCGGCGATCTCAAGGTCTTCGACAATGGCGTGTTGAAGACGACGGTGAGCGGCTGGCGCCACACCCCCATGCCCAGCGACATGTATACCGTGCTCGGCGGCAAGATGAACGACGTGGCCGGGCGCAGCGGCTTCAATACCAGTGAGCATTTCGAGGGCCAGATCTTCAACACCGCGCTCGCCTCTCACGCCTTGAGCGAGCAGCAGATCAAGGCCGCGCCGCTGGCCTCGCAACTGAATGCTGGCAGCGGGCTGCTGCTGGATGTGCGCAGCGTGGGCGGGCATATCGTGGACACGACCGGGCAGCACCATCCCACAGCCATGCCCGGCCTGGGCACCGGCCACGCGATGGTCGATACGGCGGTCAGCGTGCCGCCGCCGGGCAGCCTGCTGCACCTGCACCTCTCCGCCACCGCGACCGTGGCTGAGGACCATGTGACGGCCGTGGCGCTGCGCGGGTTGACGGCCGGCACGGTGCTGACCGACGGCACGCACAGCCACACTGTCGTCGATCCCAGCGAGCGTGTGGACGTCACCAGCTGGCGCCTCGATGCGCTGGCCGCGCAGCTGCCTACCGGCAGCAACGCCAATATACGCCTGGAGGCGATCGCCACCACGACCGGGCCGGACGGTACCACCACCGAGGTCAGCAAGACCGAGGCCGTGGTGCTCGACCCGACGCGCCCAGTGCCCAATGCCGTCATCGCGGGCGATGTGGCGGGCGCCGTCACCGAGGATCTGGCGCCGAGCGCGCATGGCGATCTCAGCGCAAGCGGCCAGTTGAGCGTGACCGATGCCGATGCGGGGCAGGCAAGCTTCGTCGCGGAAACCAGGCACGGCGCGCATGGCGACCTGACGATCGATGCACGAGGCGCCTGGAGCTATGTGGCGCACAACAGCGCGACGGCGATCCAGGGGCTCACCGCGGGGCAGGTTCTGACCGAGAGGTTCTTGGTCCAGAGCGCCGATGGAACGACCCAGCGTATCGACGTGACCATCACCGGCACCGACGACGCGCCGGTGATCGCCGGCACGGATACCGGCACCGTCACCGAGGACCATGCGCCGACGTCTGCCGGCAAGCTCGAAGCCAGCGGCACGCTCAGCGTCGCCGACGCCGATGCAGGTCAGGCGGTCTTCCAGGCGGCGACGCTGACCGGCACGCATGGGTCCCTGGTGATCGATGCCGCCGGCCATTGGACCTACAGCGCCGACAACAGCGCGACCGCAATCCAGAAGCTCGGCGTCGGGCAGAGCTTGACCGACACGCTCACGGTGCACAGCGCCGACGGCACGGCGCACAGCATCACCGTGACCATCGCCGGCACCAACGACGCGGCGGTGATCGCCGGCACCGACACCGCCTCACTGACCGAGGACCAGGCGGTCTCCGCCACCGGCAAGCTTGAAGCCAGCGGCACGCTCAGCGTGTCCGATGTCGAGGACGGTCAATCGGTATTCAACGCCGCCACCCTCACCGGCACCCATGGCACACTCACCATCGACCAGCAGGGCCATTGGACCTACAGCGCCGACAACAGCCAGGCCGCCATTCAGGCGCTGGGCGCGGGGCAGACGCTGACGGACAGCATCGCTGTCGCCAGCGCGGATGGCACGACACACACCGTCACCGTGACCATCGCCGGCAGCAATGACGCGCCGGTGCTGGCGGCGCAGACGCAATCGGTGAGCGAAGATGGCGCCCTGCTGCACGGCCAGATGGCGGCCAGCGACCTGGATACAGGTGACACCCTTGGCTTCTCGATGGCGAGCCCGGTCGACGGCTTCACGCTCAACGCCGATGGCAGCTACAGCTTCGACCCTGGGAATGCCGCTTACCAGCACCTGGCGGCCGGTCAGAGCCAGACGCTGAGCATCCCGGTGACGGTGACCGACAGTGCTGGCGGCACCACGACCCAGAACCTGACCATCACCGTCACCGGCAGCAATGACGGCGCCGTCATCTCCGGCGTTGACAGCGCTAGCGCGGTCGAAGACTCGGCGAAGCAGCTGACTGCCAGCGGCCAGCTTGCGATCACCGATACCGATGCAGGCGAGGCTGCCTTTCATGTGGTCACGGGCAGCGCCGGCCAGGCTGCTCATGGCAGCTTCACCCTCAGCGCTGATGGTCATTGGAGCTACACGGCCGACAACAGCCAAGCCGCCATCCAGGCGCTCGGCGCCGGGCAGACGCTGACCGATACGCTCAGCGTCACCTCGGTGGACGGCACCACGCATACGCTCAACGTGGTCATCACCGGCACGAATGACGCTGCTGTGGTCCGCGGCCGGGTCAGCAACAGCCTCTCTGAAGACCACGTCGTTTCCACAGCCGGCATGCTCAGAGCCGGAGGCCAACTCACCGTTATCGACCCGGATGCGGGCGAAGCAGTCTTCGTGGCGCAAACCGGCGTGTCCGGTGCGGGTCATTACGGCAGCTTCAGCATCGATGCGAGCGGTCATTACAGCTACACCGCCGACAACACCCAAACCGCCATCCAACAACTCAAGGCCGGCGACACCTTGACCGACCGTTTTACCGTTACGACCGCCGATGGCACGCAGCAGGTCGTCACCATCACGATCAACGGTTCAGAAGACATTCCGGTGCTGCAAGCGCAGACGCAGGCGGTAAGCGAAGACGGCACGCGATTGCTTGGCAAGATGCTCGCCACCGACCTCGACGCGGGGGATACACAGCGTTTCACGACTGCTCACCCGGTAGACGGCTTCACGCTGAACACCGATGGCAGCTACAGCTTCGATCCCAGCCATGCGAGCTACCAACACCTCGCTACCGGTCAGACGCAGGACGTCGTGATCCCGATTACGGTGACCGACAGCGCCAGCTTCCGCGCAACGCAGACGCTGACCATCACCGTTACCGGCACCGATGATGCGCCCACGGTCACAGTAACCGCGGCAGCGCCGGCCGATCTCGGCGCCACCCGCGAAGACACCTCCCACACCTTCACCGAAGCTGAATTGCTCAAGCTGACCGGTGCCGCCGATGTGGATGGCGACAGCTTGAGCGTAACCGCCGTTCATGTGGATGCGGCCTATGGCAGCTTCGCGCGCCAGAACAACGGTGACTGGACATTCACCCCGGCGGCCAATGCCCATCATGACGGCATCCCGCTGACGCTGGCCGTAAGCGATGGGCAGGGCGGCACCGTGCAGGCCCATGCCACCCTCGATGTCACTCCCGTCACGGACGCCGCCACGCCGTCGCTGACGGTGATGGCCGAGCAGCAGGTGATGAGCCTGGGCACGAGCGGCTCGGGCGCCGTGGTGCAGAGCGACACGCTGCATGCCGGCGGTGCCATGCACGGCCTGACCGTCGACATGACTATCCTGGGCGGACAGCAGGTGGCGACATCGGGCAATCATGGCGCGACGTTGATCAGCTATGGCACACCGAGCGACCCCAATCATTTCTACATCTGGAACCCGGACAACCTGACCTTCCGCGTCGGTGGCCAAGAATACCAGACCGGCGTGCGCCTGGCCTCCGACGGGCATGACCACCGATACAGCTTCATCTGGAACGGCGCTGCCGGCACGCTCGATGTGCTGCAGGACGGCAAACCGCAGTCGCATCTCACCGGTGTGGGCCAGGGCGCCGCATTGGAAGATGGCGGCAAGATCGTGCTGGGCCAGGACCAAGACAGCTTCGGTGGCGGCTTCGACGCAAATGATGCGTACAGGGGCAAGTTCTTCGACGTCGCCATTGCCTCGCAGGCGGTGGATCCGCAGCGCCTTGCCCAGTCGCCCTTGCGCACCGTGCTGCACGGCGACCAGAACCTGCTCATGGCCGTGCAGGCGCAGGGTGGCGCTGTCGTGGATACGACCGGCCGGCACCACTTCGCGACCCAGGGCGATTTCCACGTCGACACGGTGCAGGTGGATACGGCGGTGGCCACGCCGAACCCCGGCGCCACGCTTCATCTGGCCGTCACCACGGGCGCGCCGGGCGATGCCACGGACCATGTCAGTGGAACGCAGCTGTCAGGCTTCACGGCCGGGACAGTGCTCACCGATGGCACGGCCGCACATTCCGTCACGGTGACCGACCCATCCCAGGTCGTGGATGTCCAGGGATGGCAGATGAACAGCCTGGCGGCCCATCTGCCCCAAGGTAGCACGGCCAACATGCAGATCGGGCTGGGCGTGGTGACCACCGGGCCCGACGGCACCACCGCGACTGGCCATAGCGCAGTGCCGGTGGTCCTGGATCACGGCCAAGCGGTGCCGCCGGCCCCCTTCGCTGTGCCGGTCCAGCATGATGCGCCGGACGACACGCCAGCCGATACGGTGGTGTTGCAGCTCGATCCCTCGGGGATGGATGCCGACCACCTGGCGCAGGCGGCTGGCACCGTGCCGGACGCCCCCCACGCGGCGCCGCATGATCAGGGCATCGGGACGGTGACTGATGCGCTGGCCGCCCATCCAGCAGCCAACGACGCAGGCACCATGGCGGATGCACAGGCTGCTGCCGCCCCATTGCTGACGGATCGCACGGGAACCGACGCCGCCCACGCGGATGCCGGCCATCCCCAGGATGCGCAGTCGGGCACGGAGCACGCGCCGCCGCCACCACCGCCGGAGCCACTGCCGGCGCATGACGCGGGCAACCAAGCTGATTCGGGTATGCAGGGGCATCCGGCCGACGTCTTGGCCGGCATGCTTGCGGCACCGGGCGAGCCTGCCACGGACCATGCGTTTGCCGACCCGGCCATGCCCTCCGACACGGCGCATGCGCCGCAGACCGCTGGGGCTGATGACGGTATCGCGCATTATCTGAACGCCGTCACAGACGGCCATTCCGCTGCTTCGGCGCCCACCGACATGGGCGCCGCGGAGGCGTCGCCCTATCTGGAGTCGCTGGGAGGGGCGGATTTCCTGCCGCCGCATGACCCCCCGCCGCCACCCGACTGGGTCCATGAGGCCCCATCGGCTGCCGCGCCCGAGCCGCTGCATGACCATGCCGAACCGGCGGATGTCGCCGCCCTGGCGCCCATGCCCATCCCGCTGGAAGAGCCGCACCAGCAGATCCATGCCTGACATCGCCACCACCGCGATGGCCACCACGCGCCGTCAACTGGCCGATAGCGCGCTGCAGTCGGCCAGCGTTTTCATCATGAACGCCGCCGCGGCACTGATAGTGGGTGACCTGCACACTTGAATGCGCTCAAGGCGGATTGGGAGGTATCTGAACTGGCCCGCGGTACTGCCCAACACGATCATCCGCATCGTTGGGACGAATGTTGGGTCGAACGACCGCAGCATCACAGACAAATTCGATTTATCAAACGCTTATTTCCAGGGAATGGCGGAGGGGATGGGATTCGAACCCACGAAAGGGATTATCTCCCTTTAACGGTTTAGCAAACCGCCGCC
>JAIXVH010000344.1 GCA_027483125.1 Acetobacteraceae bacterium
CACATCGCGCGCCAGCGGTGCCGCAGCCCCCGAGCCGCTGGTGCCATGCTCCACGATCACGCTGATCGCATAGAGCGGGTTGTCCGCCGGCGCATAGCCCACGAACAGCGCATGCGGCCGCCATTCGCGCGGCAGGGATTGCACGTTGAAGCCACGCTCGCGCTGTTCGCGCGTGACACGGCGCACCTGCGTGGTGCCGGTCTTGCCCGCCATGGCGCCGAAGCCGCCAGGCAGGCGCGAGGTCAGCGCCGTCCCGCCGCCCTCATTGACCACCGCCCACATGGAATCGCGCATCAGCCGCAAGTCACGCTCGGGTATGCCGAGCGAGGGCCAGTCCTCCGGCCGGGAGCCACGCACCGGCCGCCCGCCGATCGCGCGCGTCAGATGCGGCTGCACCGCGCGGCCCGTGGCGAGCCTCGCGGTCATCGTGCACAGCGACAGCGGCGTGAGCTGATAGAAGCCCTGGCCGATGCCATGCACCACCGTATCGCCCAGCGCCCAGGGGCGGCCCTGCGCCTCTCGCCATTCGCGCGTGGGCATCAAGCCGCGGCGCGTGCCGGGCAGTTCCACATCGAGGTCCACGCCCATGCCGAAACGCCGGCCCATGGCGGCGATGCGGTTGATGCCCAGGCGGCGCGCCATCTCGTAGAAATACACGTCGCAGCTGACCTTGATGGCGGTGCGCATATCCACGCCGCCATGGCCGCTGCGGTTCCAGCAATGGAAGCGGGATTCGCCCAGGTCGAAATGCCCAGGGCAGGTGACACGCTCGCCGGTTGTGGTGACGCGGGCTTCCAAAGCGGCCAGTGCCACGACCATCTTGAAGGTCGAACCCGGCGCGTAGAGCCCGTTGGTCGCCTTGTTGATCAGCGGTGTCGCGCGGTTGGCGGTCCATTGCCGCCACTGCGCCGCGGAGACGCCGGAATTGAAGATGTTGGGGTCGAAGGAAGGCTGGCTCGCCATCGCCAGCAACTCGCCATTGCGCGCATTCATCACCACGACCGAGGTGCCTTCCTCGATCTTGCCGCGGATGGTCTTCTGCAATTCGGTGTCGATGCTGATCTCGATATCCTGACCGGGCAGCCCCTCGCGCCGGTCCAGCTCGCGGATGATGCGGCCGACGGCGTTGACCTCCAGTTGCACCGCGCCGGCGCGCCCGCGCAGCACCGTCTCGTGGTGGCGCTCGATGCCCGCGCGGCCCACGCGCACGCCGGGCAGGGCGAGGACCGGGTCGCCATCCATGTCGCGCTCCGCCGGCGGCGCCACATAGCCCACCATATGAGCCAGATGCTCGCGCTCGGGGTAGATGCGGGTGGTGCCGACATCGGTGATGATGCCGGGCAGGTCGGGCGCATTCACCTCGATGCGCGCCATCTCCTCCCAGGTGAGGAATTCGCGCACGATCGTGGGCACAAAGCGCCGCCGTCTGCGGATTTCACGCTCCACGCGGGCACGCTCGGCATCGGTCAGCGGCACGATGCGGTTGAAGGTCTCGAGCGTGGCATTCACATCCGCCGCCTGCTCGGCCACCAGCAGCGCGCGCCAGTTCAGCCGGTTGCCGGCGACGACATGGCCGTTGCGGTCCAGGATGCGCCCACGCGGCGGGCTCAACAGCCGTGCGGAGAGGCGGTTCTCCTCGGCGAGCGTGGTGTAGCGCGCACCTTCCTCGACCTGCAGCTTGTGCAGCCGGTAGCCCAGGAAGCCGAAGGCCGCGGCCTGGATGCCGCCCAGCGCCAGCACGCGGCGGGTGAAGATGCCGCGGCGCCGCTCCTCCTCGCGCTTGACGCCCCGCATGGTGAAGTTGGCGATGCCGCTTTCGCGGCGCTGCCATGGCAGGCGGAACTTCATGCGGCCACCATGCGGGGCCTGATACCCCGCATGCCTGCGGCATGACGCATGGTGAAGTTGGCGATACCGCTTTCGCGGCGCTGCCATGGCAGGCGCAGCTTCATGCCTCAGCCACCTGCATCGCCCGATGCGCGCGGGTCAGCAGCCAGGACAAGAGCGGATAGACGCCCGCGCAGACCGCTGCCTGGTGCAGCCCCGGCACCACCGGGGGCAGCTGAAGGCTCAGCAACGCGGTCAGCAGCCAGCTCAGCAAAGCACTGCCCGCCGCGAAGGCGCAGAACATCATCCACACCACCAGGAAGGATTGCCGCACCAGGAAGTCCCGCAGCCGCAACGCCACGCCATGCGCCACCAGCAGCACCAGGATGCCCACGCCCAGCGGCGCCAGCGCCAGCAGGTCATGCAGCAGCCCCAGGCCAAACACGGCCGGTGCCGGCATCGCCGCCGGCCGGAAGATGGTCCAGAAGAAGATGCTCGGCAGCGCCACGGCCATCAGCAGCCCAGGCCCGCCCATCGGCACCACGGCCAGTACCAGCAGCAGAATGGTGACAAGCGTGGGGAAGGCCGCGCGGAACAGCGCGTCCAGCCGGCGCAGGAAGCCACCTTGCGGCTCGGTGCGGCCGCGGATCGGGGGTTTCACCGCCGGCCCCGCAGCTCCGGCCGCGCCACGGCCTCGGGCGGCAGAATGCCCGACAGGCCGAAATCAAACAGCCGCACGGCGTCCAGGCGGTCCAGCCTGGCGAAGAGTTCGATCTCCGGCGTCCCGCCCTCGGGCCAACGCACGATGCCGATGGGCAGCCCGGCCGGGAAGGCATTGGCCTCGGCGCTGGTCACCACCCGGTCGCCATCGCGCGGCACGGTGCCCTCGGGCCAGTGTTGCAGCCGCGGCCGCGCGGTGTTGTTGCCCACCATGATGGCGCGCGCGCGGCTGCCTTCCAGCGTGACCGGGATGCGGCTGTTGATGTCGGTGGCCAGCAAGACGCGGGCCGAACGCGTGCCCACCTCGGTCACGCGGCCCACGAAGCCGCGCTCATCCAGCGCCACCTGGCCCTTGCGAATGGGCGTGTTGGGTGCCAGCGCCAGCAGAACCGCGCGCGCATAGGTGCCGCCGCCATCGGCGACCACGCGGGCGGTCACGAAGCGCGGCGCGGGGTCCGGGATCCAGGCCAGTTGGCGGCGGAGCAGCGCGTTCTCGGCCTCGAGCGCGAGTGCGGTGTCCTGCCAGCGGCGCAGGCGTTCGTTTTCCTCACGCAGGCGGTCATTCTCGGCGCGCATGTTCCACAGCGCCTCGGCCTCCAGCGCGGTGCGGCGGACCGCGCCGACCGGCTCCTGCACCACCGTCCACAGCGGCGTCAGCAGATCGGCCAGCGCCATCCGCGCGCGCTCGACCAGCAGCGCATCGGCCTTGCCAAGCAGCATCGTGCCGAACGCGACAGCGATCAGCAGCGGCAGGGACAGGCGCGCCAGGGCCTGGCGCAGAGGGATGCTCAGACGGATCAAATGCTTGCCCCGTCAGGGTTGATGTGGGGTCGAGGCGGAAAATCCCGTGCTTAATACATCGAAGTCAGCACTTGGCGAAGCCGTTTCAACTCCTCAAGCGCGCGGCCGGTGCCCAATGCCACGCAATTCAGCGGCGCTTCCGCCACCACAACGGGCAGGCCTGTCGCATCGCGCAGCACTTCGTCCAGCCGGTGCAGCAGCGCGCCGCCGCCAGTCAGAACAATGCCCTTGTCCACGATGTCGGCCGCGAGTTCGGGCGGCGTGTTCTCGAGCGCGACCTTCACCGCCTCGACGATATTGGTCACCGGTTCGGCCAGCGCGATCGCGATCTCCCGCTGGGAGACGATGACTTCGCGCGGCACGCCATTCATCAGGTCGCGGCCCTTCACCTCGGTCAGGTCGCCATCGCCGTCATCATAGGGCACGGCGGCGGCGCCGATTTCCATCTTGATCCGCTCGGCGCTGCTCTCGCCGATCAGCAGGTTGTGGGTGCGGCGGATGTAGCTGATCACGGCCTCATCCATCTTGTCGCCGCCCACGCGCACCGAACGCGCATAGACGATGCCGCCCAGCGAAATCACCGCCACTTCCGTGGTGCCGCCGCCGATATCGACCACCATCGAGCCCGAGGGCTCCGTCACCGGCAGGCCCGCGCCGATCGCGGCCGCCATCGGCTCCTCGATCAGCAGCACCTTGCGCGCGCCCGCACTCTCGGCGCTTTCCTGGATGGCGCGGCGCTCAACGGCGGTGGAGCCCGACGGCACGCAGACGATGATCATGGGCGAGGCGAAGCTGCGCCGGTTATGCACCTTGCGGATGAAGTGCTTGATCATCTCCTCGGCCACTTCGAAATCGGCGATCACGCCGTCGCGCAGCGGCCGGATGGCGGAGATGTTGCCAGGCGTACGGCCGAGCATCTGCTTGGCCTCCTCGCCCACCGCCAGCACCTGCTTGCGGCCCTTCACATCGGAAATGGCGACAACCGATGGCTCGTTCAGCACGATGCCGCGGCCCTTCACATAGACCAGGGTGTTGGCGGTCCCCAGGTCGATGGCCATGTCGGCGGACAGAAAGCCGAACAGGCGTGCGAACATGATAAAACCCTTCCGGCGCTAAGGCCCGTCGTGATGGCAATGTGCTCTGGAGGCGCGTGGTTAGCCCCTTGGGCGCGCGCGCTCAAGCCCGGTGGCCACGCAGGTTACCGGGCGGCAACCTGGCCGTCGCGCCGGGGGTCGGCCGCACCGGTCCAGCCGGCCGCCTCGCGGCGCAGGATGTTGAGGCCGGTGTTCATCACCGCAGCCTGCGGATTATGCCCCAATGCGGTCAATGCGGGGCCGAGCGCGGCGGCGGGGCTGTCGCGCTCCACCTCCTCCGTGCCGGTCGCGGCGCCGATGCGCGGGCGGGCGGTGGCTGTGGCGGCATCGGCCCGCCAGGCCAGCATTTCCACCAGCGCGACCGCCACCGCATCGACAATGCGCGCGCCGCCGCCCGCACCCAGGATGATCTCGGGCTGGCCGTCGGGGCCGAAGACGATGCTGGGCGCCATGGTGGTCGCCGGCCGCGCGCCGGCACGCATGCGGTTCTGCGCAGGCCGCTCGGCCGAGCCTGGTTCGGTGGCGAAATTCGTCATGGCGTTGTTCAGCGCGAAGCCGCCGGCCATGAGTTCCGCGCCGAAATTCAGGTTGTTCGTGGTGGTCAGCGCCACCGCCCGGCCCTGCGCATCAACCACGGAGACATGCGATGTCGCGGCCTCGGCCAGCGGCGCGGCATCGGCGGGCAGGGCGCCATGCCGGCGCGGCGGGTCTCCGGCGGCAACACGCGCCATCGCGCGTTCGGGCGAGGCGAGTGCGGCGCGCGCATCCAGATAGGCGCGGTCCAGCAACCCATCGGCCGGTACGCCGACATGGTCGGGGTCACCCACCCAGCGGCGGCGATCAGCGGTGGCCAGGCGGCTGGCCTCGATCACCAGATGCGCGGCCGCGGCACTGTCGGGCGCGTGGCGAGCGATGCCCCAGCGCTCCAGCAAGCCCAGCATCTGCAGCACCGCGACCCCGCCCGAGGATGGCGGCGCCGCACTGCATACCCGGCGTTCGAAGACGGTCATGCACAGCGCCTCCCGCTCGCGCGGGGCATAGGCGGCCAGGTCCTCGCGCGTCGTCCAGCCGGGCAGGGCGTGGGCGTTGATCGCGGCAAGCCATTGCTCCGCGAGTGGTCCCTGGTGCAGCGCGGCCGGGCCAAGGCGCGCCAGCAGTCGCAGCGATTGCGCCTGCGCCGGATTGCGCAGCAGCGTTCCGACCGGCAAGGGCTGGCCGTCATCGCCGAAATACAGGGCGCGAATGGCGGGCAGGGCGGCCAGCGCGGTGGCGCGTGCGCGCAGCACCTGGTGCAGGTAGCGCGGCATGGGAAAGCCCTGCTCGGCGGCCGCGATGGCGGGTGCGAACAGCGCCTCCCACGGCAGCGCGCCGTGCCGCGCATGCGCCATGGCCAGCATGGCAATGGCACCGGGAACCGCCACCGCGCGGCCCGAACGCGCCACCGCGGCGGCGGGAAGGGTTGTGCCATCCGCATCATCCACCAGCCGCGCCGTGATGCGCGCGGGTGCTGCGGCAAGCCCGTCCAGATGCGACAGGCGCGCCCCATCCCAATGCAGCAACAGCGCGCCGCCACCGATGCCGCTGGCATGCGGCTCCACCACCGACAGCATGAGCTGCGCCGCGATCGCCGCATCGATCGCATGGCCGCCGGCGCGCAGCATGGACAGCCCCGCCTCGCTGGCCAGCGGATGCGCGCTGACGACCGCTTCGCGCTGCGCCAAGGCCGGCGCGGTGAGCGCCAGCAGCACCAGCAACACCCGCATCAGCCGCGCCCCCAGGTCAAAAGCAGTGCGCCGTCGTGGCCCAGCATCTCGAGCCTTTCGGCCACGAGGCGGATGCGGCGAACATTGTTCAGCCCTTGCAGCACCCGCGCTTCCTGCGCATCGCTGCCCGGATCACAGACCATCATCGTGCCGGCCACGCCCATGAAGCGCAGCGCGCCATCAGGGCCGGTCACGACGCGGCCCATGAACTGGTTGCAGCCGGAAAAGCCGGCGCCGCTCAGGCCCTGGCCGCCGGTGGTGAATTGCAGGGTCGGCGCCGGTTCCTCGGCAGCCAGCAGGCGCCAGTTCGTGCCGCTCAGGCTGGGCTGTGCGGGTGGCGCGGCGCAGGCGGCAAGCGGCAGCAGGGCAAGCAGGCGTCGTTGCATGCGGCGAGTGTAGAGCGCGATCCGCGAAGGCGGAATCACCCGCGCTGTGATGTTTCGTTTCAGGAGCCGACATGGCCGCAAGAATGGTTACAGTTGAAACCATTTCGCGCGATGTGCTAGTCAGCCCGCATGAACATCATCTCTCCCACGGCGCATGCCCCTTCGGGACAAGGCCTGGCGCCGACCATGTCCGGCTTCGGCAACCAGTTCGAGACGGAGGCGCTGCCCGGCGCGCTGCCCATCGGCCGCAACAGCCCGCAGCGCTGCGCCTATGGGCTCTATGCGGAACAGCTCTCGGGCTCGCCCTTCACCGCGCCGCGGGCGCGGAATGAGCGCAGCTGGCTCTACCGCATCCGCCCCACGCTCGGGCATATGGGCCATATGCGAAAGCGCGCCACGCCGTTGTGGCTGGCAGCCCCCGATGCCGGCGCCGACCTGCCGCCACAGCCGCTGCGCTGGAACCCGGTGCCGATCCCCGACGCGCCGCTCTCCTTCATCGAGGGCATCCACACCGCCACCACCTGCGGCGATACGACCGCGCAGAACGGCATCGCGGCACACCTCTATTTCGCGACGCGCAGCATGACGCATGAAGCGTTCTGGAACGCCGATGCAGAGATGCTGGTGCTGCCGCAGGAAGGCGCGCTGCGCTTCGTCACCGAATTCGGATTGCTGGACGCAGCACCCGGCGAAATGGTCGTGATCCCGCGTGGCGTGAAGTTCCGCGTGGAGCTCAAGGGCGGCCCCGCGCGCGGCTACCTGATGGAGAATTACGGCGGCGCCTTGACCCTGCCCGAACGCGGCCCGATCGGCGCCAATTGCCTGGCGAACCCGCGCGATTTCCAATACCCGACCGCGCGCTTCGAGGATGACGAAACCCCGCATCGCGTCATGCTGCGCTGGGGCGGCCAGCTGTGGGAATCGGAGATCGGCCACTCGCCCTTCGACGTCGTCGCCTGGCATGGCAATTACGCGCCCTACAGCTACGATCTGCGCCGCTTCTCGCCAGTCGGGCCGCTGCTGTTCGACCACGCGGACCCGTCGATCTTCACCGTGCTGACCAGCCCGAGCGAAACGCCCGGCACCGCCAACGTCGATTTCGTCATCTTCCCTGATCGCTGGATGGTCGCCGAAAACACCTTCCGCCCGCCCTGGTATCACATGAATATCATGAGCGAATTCATGGGCCTGATCTATGGCCAATATGACGCCAAGCCGCAGGGCTTCACGCCCGGCGGATTCAGCCTGCACAACTGCATGCTGCCGCACGGCCCCGACGCCGAGGCCTTCGGAAAGGCCAGCACCGCGCCGCTCTCGCCGCACAAGCTGGAGGGCACCATGGCCTTCATGTTCGAAACCCGTCTGCCGCAGCGCGTCACGCGATGGGCGGCCGAACACCCCTCGCGCCAGCTCGGCTATGGCGATTACGGTCTGGCGCTGAAGCGGATGTTCGACCCCTCGCGGCCCTGATACAGTTCCGCAAAACCGGAAGGCCCGAGCATGTCCACATCCCTGATCGTCTTGTTGGTGATTGGCGCCGTCGTGATCGGCGTCGTGCTGCTGTTCATCGGCATCTACAACCGCCTCGTCGCGCTGCGGCAGACCGGCAACCAGGCATGGGCTGATGTGGATGTGCAGCTGAAGCAGCGGCATGACCTGGTGCCGAACCTGGTCGAGACGGTGAAGGGCTATGCAGGCCACGAGAAATCCACGCTCGATGCCGTGGTGCGCGCGCGCAATGCGGCGGTGTCCGCCCAGGGGCCGGAAGCGGCCGGAGCGGCGGAGGGTGCGCTCTCCGGCGCGCTGCGCCAGCTCTTCGCGCTGTCGGAGGCCTATCCCGACCTGAAGGCCAACACCAATTTCCTCGAACTCCAGCGCGAGCTGTCGAACATCGAGACCAAGATCGCCGCCGCCCGGCGCTTCTTCAACAATGCGGTGGCCGAGCTCAACACCGCCATCGAGCAATTCCCCGCTGTCCTCATCGCCAACATGTTCGGCTTCACGCCGCGCGGCTTCTTCGAGGTGCAGGAGGCCGAGCGCGCCGCGGTCGAAGCCGCACCGAGCGTGAAGTTCTGATGTTCACGCCCGCCATCGGGCTGTCCACGCATATCTGGAACAACAATGCCCGCGCGCTGCTGCTGCTCGCGGGTTTTCCGCTGCTGCTGGCCTTCATGGCCTTCGGCGTCTCGGTGATCTTTGCCGCCGGATCGGACAGCCTCTTCGCCGCCTTCGCCGATGCCTGGCGCAACCTGCCGTGGTTTTTCGGCCTGGGCCTGATCCTGGCCAGCGCCTGGTTCGCCATCGCACTCGCCACGCATCAGCGCATCATGGACTGGATCACCGGCGCGCACCCCGTCACGCGCGAGAGCGACAAGCGCCTGTGGGACCTGATGGAGACGCTGTGCATCAGCCGCGGCGAGACCATGCCCCGCCTTGGCCTGATCGAGACCGAGGCGCGCAACGCCTTCGCCTCCGGGCTGTCGCGCAAGCATGGCGTCATCACCGTCACGCGCGGGCTCGTCGATGCGCTGGATGACCGGGAGCTTTCGGCCGTGCTGGCGCATGAGCTTGTGCATATCCGCAACGGCGATGCGCGGCTGGCGGTGATCGCGGCGATCTTCAGCGGCATCATGACGCTGGGCTTCGGCGGCGGCAGCAGAAGCGCCAGCACGCCGGCGCCGCCGCCGCGCGAGGAGCCGCCGCCACCGGAAGAACCCGCACGCAGCGGCGGCTGGTGGCGCTGGCTGTTCCGCGGCCGGCGTGGCGGCTCGTCCAACAGCTCGGGCCTGGCCATCGTCATCATCATCATCGGCATCATCATCATCATCGTCGCGGCCACGCTCTCGGTCGCGCTTCGCCTGGCACTCTCGCGCAACCGCGAATACCTCGCCGATGCCGGCGCGGTCGCCATCACTGGCGATGCCGATGCGATGATCAGCGCCCTGCGCCGGATCGAGGCGCAATCGACCATGCAGAGCCTGCCCGGCCAGGTGCAGGCCATGCTGCTGCACAGTGCCAGCGGCGCGAGCGGCCCGTCACTGTGGTCCACGCATCCGCCGATCGCCGATCGCATCGCGGTGCTGGTGCGCTTCGCCGGCGGCCGCGATCCAGGCCCGATCGCCGAGGTCGCCCCCCCCGAAGCGCCGGCGGCGCCCGCCGCATCCGAGGCCCCGCGCGCCGAAACCCCCAGCGCCGGCCCCTGGGCGCCGACCGCGTCGCCGCTGTCGGAAGAACTGGCCAGGCTGCGCGCGCGGCGCGACAATGGGGCGTGAAAACCTCCTCGATTTCGTCCCTTCGGCTGCTCTTCCCCTATCTTCGGCCGCATTGGCGACGCGCGGCGCTCGCCGGCCTCGCGCTGCTGGCCGGCGGCGCCTTCCTGCTGGGGCTTGGCCAGGGGCTGCGGCATTTGATCGACGAAGGCTTCGGCGCCGGCGGCCTGGACGGCGCGGCGGCATTGATGTTCGCGCTGGTCATCGGCTTCGGCATGGCCACCGCATGCCGCTATTTCCTGGTCACCTGGCTGGGTGAACGCGTCGCCGCCGATCTGCGCCGCGCCGTCTTCGACCATGTGCTCTCCCTGCCGCCCGCCTGGTTCGAGGCCGCGCGCACCGGTGACATCCTCTCGCGCCTGACGGCCGATGTGGGCCTGCTGCAATCCCTGGTCGGCAGTGCGATTTCCATGGCGCTGCGCAACGCGCTGCTGGGGGCGGGCGCCTTCATCCTGCTGGTGGTGACCAGCATGAAGCTTGCCGCCATCACGCTGCTGGTGGTGCCCCTGGTGGTGGTGCCGCTGATCTGGTTCGGCCGTCGTGAACGCCGCCTCTCGCGCGACACGCAGGAGCGCTTGGCCGACCTTTCCGCCACGGCCGAGGAAGCGCTGAACGGCATTTCCACCGTCCAGGCCTTCACCCAGGAAGACGCCGTGCGTGCGCGCTTCGCCGCCGATGCCGAGCGCAGCGTGCAGGCCGCCTTGCGCCGCATCGCGACCCGCGCGGTGCTGGTGCTGGCGGTGATCCTGCTGGGCTTTGGCGCCATCACCTTCAGCCTCTGGGTCGGCGGGCGCGATGTGCTGGCCGGGCGGATGAGCGCGGGCGAATTGTCGTCCTTCGTGTTCTACGCCGTGCTGATGGCGCAAAGCATGGCGACCATGAGCGAGGTGTGGGGGGAGGTGCAGCGGGCCGCGGCAGCCGCCGACCGGCTCTCCGAGATCCTGGCCGAACAGCCTGCCATCGCACCGCCCGCAACGCCCGCCATCCTGCCGCCGCCGCGCGGCGAGGCGGCCTTCGAGAATGTCTCCTTCGCCTATCCCGGCCGCGCCGGGCGCAACGCCATTTCCGAACTTTCGCTGGCCTTGCGCGCAGGCGAACGCGTGGCGCTGGTCGGCCCCTCCGGCGCCGGCAAGACCACGCTACTAAAGCTGCTGCTGCGCTTCATGGACCCCGACCAGGGCCGCGTGCTGGTCGATGGTACAGACATCCGGATGACCGACCCCGTGGCACTGCGCGCGCGCATGGCGCTGGTCGCGCAGGAGCCGCTGATCTTCTCCGGCACGGTGGCCGAGAATATCCGCTTCGGCCGCCCGGATGCCGATGACACGGCACTGCACGCCGCAGCCGTTGCCGCGGCCGCCGCGGGCTTCATCGCGGCGCTGCCGCAGGGCTTCGACACGCCCTTGGGGCCGCGCGGCGCCAAGCTCTCCGGCGGCCAGCGCCAGCGCATCGCCATCGCGCGCGCCGTGCTGCGCGACGCGCCCATCCTGCTGCTCGATGAAGCCACCAGCGCGCTGGATGCCGAGAGCGAACAGGAGGTGCAGCAGGCCCTCGCACGCCTCTCGCATGGCCGCACCACCCTGGTCATCGCGCATCGGCTCGCCACCATCCGCGGCGCCGACCGGATTGTGGTGATGGAGGGCGGGCGCGTCATCGCCATGGGCAATCACGAGGCATTGCTGCGGGAGGGCGGCCTCTACGCCAGGCTCGCGGCCTTGCAGTTCACCGACACCGTTGCTTGACTGCGGGGATGATGTTCCATCTTGGCTGGTTCCTGCAGGGTTCCTCCGTGCAGGCCTGGGGCGAACCCTTCACCGGCGCCATCGGGCGCGACTGGCGGCAGCCGGAATTCTTCGTCGATCTCGCACGCCACCTTGAACGCGGCCGCTTCGACTACGTGCTGATCGAGGATAGTTCCTATGTCGGGGAAAGCTACGGCAATAGCCGCGAGCTCTATCTGCACCACGGCCTGTCCACGCCGCGACAGGACCCCTCGGTGCTGGCTACCTTGATGTGCGCTGCCACCAGCCGCATCGGCATCGTGCCCACGCTCTCCACCTTCGCCTATCCGCCCTATCTGCTGGCACGGCTGATCGCGACACTCGACCAGGTTTCCGCAGGCCGCATCGGCTGGAACATGGTCACCGGCAGTTCCGACTATGCCGCGCGCAATTACGGCCTGCCCGGCATGCCGGAGCACGACCTGCGCTATGACATGGCCGATGAATATATGGCCGCGGTGAACGGGCTGTGGGGTTCCTGGGAGCCGGACGCGATCGTCGCCGACACCGCCAGCGGCATGCTGGTGGACCACACCAAGGTGCATGCGTCGCCCATCGACGGGCAGTGGTTCAAGACACGCGGGCCGCTCAATTCCGGGCCTTGCCCGCAAGGCCGCCCGGTCATCGCGCAGGCCGGCGGCAGCCCGCGCGGCAAGCAATTCGCCTCGCTGCATGCCGATACCATCGTGGCCGCGGTGAAGGGCACGGCGGGCATGCGCGCTTACCGGGAGGATGTGCGGCGATTGGCCGCCGAACAGGGCCGCGACCCGGACCGCATCAAGGTGCTGTTCCTGGTCTCCCCGCTGATCGGCGAGACGGATGCGGAGGCGCAACTGCGCCAGGAGCAACGCTACCGCCGCGCCGAGGCCTCGCTGCCGCAGCTGCTCGGGCATTTCGGCAAGATCACCAATATCGATTTCGCGGCCTATGACCTCGATGCGCCGGTCGCGTCCATGCACCTGACCACCAATGGGCATCAGCAATCGCTCGACGACTTCAAGCGCGTTGCCGGCA
>JAIXVH010000234.1 GCA_027483125.1 Acetobacteraceae bacterium
ATGCCGCCACCCTGCCAGGGCTGCGAACGCGCCGAGATCGACTGGGGCGGCTGCCGCTGCCAGGCCTTCGCGCTGACCGGTGATGCCGCCAACACCGACCCGGCCTGCGCGCTCTCGCCGCATCATGCGCTGCTCACCGATGCCTTGGCGGCTGCCGCGACAGATGCGTTTCGCTATCGGGAATTTTCCTGACCCGCACGTCATTATGTGGCCATGCACCCTTGCGCGAAGGCCACGCGCGTCCTTCAATCGAACCAATAATTGGGAGGTCCAGAACATGATTCGTCGTCACATCCTGACGCTTGCCGCCATTGCCGCACCGGGGCTGGCGCTCGCGCAGGCGCCCGCGCCCGCGGCACCTCCGGCCTGGGCGCAGGGCCGCCCGGCCGAGATGGCCACCTCGCCACTCGCCCCGCACCCGCCGCGCCTGACCGCCACCCCGGTCGAACGCATCCCCGTCTCCGCCCTGCGCCTTCCCGCCGGCTTCCACGCCGAGCTCTGGGCGCATGGCCTGCCCGGCGCGCGCGTGATGGTGCGCGGCCCCAACGGCACCATCTTCGTAGGCACCCGCGTGATCGGCCGCGTCTATGCGGTGCGCGACACCGGCACGGAACGCCAGGTCAGCACCTTCATGCAGGGGCTGACGCAGCCCTCCGGCCTCGCGATCCATAATGGCGCGCTCTACGTCTCGGCGATCAACCGCATCCTGCGCGTGGACAATGTGGAGGCGAACCTCGCCAACCCGCAGCCGGTGGACATGACGGCCGCCTTCAACCTGCCTGATGCGCCGCATCATGGCTGGACGCATATCCAGTTCGGCCCCGATGGGCGCCTCTACATTCCGCGCGGCGTGCCCTGCAACATCTGCGAGACCGATGGCGAGCGCTACGCCCTGATCGCGAGCTTCAACCCCGATGGTTCCGACCGCCGGATCGAAGCGCGCGGCGTGCGCAATTCCGTGGGCTTCGACTTCCACCCCACCACCGGCCGGCTGTGGTTCAGCAACCATGCGCGTGACTGGGCGGGCAATGACAACCCCTCCGACACGCTGCACGTGAACCTCCGCCGCGGCGAGCATCATGGCTTCCCCTGGTGCCAGGGCGGCTTCCAGGACCCGGCCGTGCCCGCCACGCGCCTGTGCAGCGAATTCGCACCGGCGGCGATGATCCTGGGCCCGCATGTGGCGCCGATCGGCACGCATTTCTATCGCGGCACCGCCTTCCCCGAGCAGTATCGCAACGCGCTGTTCATCGCCAATCGCGGCAGCTGGAACCGTTCGCGGCTTTCGGGCTTCAATGTGGTGATGGTGCGTGAAGTCGATGGCCGCCTGGTGCAGGAGGAATTCCTGGGCGGGCTGCGCGATGATGCCGGCCAGCGCTTCCTCGGCCGGCCCGCCGGCATCCTGACCATGCCCGATGGCTCGCTGCTGATCTCCGATGAGGAGAATGGCGCGATCTACCGCATCACCTATCGCCGGTAATGCCACGGCGTCTTGACTGGGCGGCGGCCGTGATGGCCGCCGCCTTTTGCTTGTCCCCCCTTGGGCCGGCCGCCGCACAGGATGCGCGCCGCGGCGCCCCATTGGTCGAGGAACGCGGCTGCGTGGCCTGCCACGGCCCCAGCGGTGTTTCAGCCGTGCCGCTGATGCCGTCCCTCGCGGGCCAGCAGGCGGACTACATCACGCTGCAGATGATCCTGTTCCGCGAAGGCCTGCGGCAGGTGCCGGCCATGGCCGAACCCGCGCGCGGCCTGACGGACCGCAATATCGAGGATATCGCGGCCTATTTCGCGGCCCTGCCCTCTGCGCCCAAGCCTGATCGCGGAGCGCCCGATGCGGCGCTGATCGCGCGCGGGGCTGAGCTTTCGGCCGCACGCAACTGCCAAGCCTGCCACCTGCCGGATTATTCAGGCCGGGCGAATGTCCCGCGCATCAACCATCAGCGCGAGGATTTCCTGCTGCACAGCATGGCCGAATATCGCGACAATCTGCGCGTGGGCGCGGATACGCAGATGAATGGGCTGATGCACGGTATCAGCAATGCCGATCTGCGCGCGATCGCGCATTACCTGGCGCATAGACCCTAACGCTTGCCGGCGATCTGCCGGTTCTCCAGCCGCGAGACCAGCCGCACCAGCGGCCACAACAGCAGCACATAGGCAATCGCGGCCACCATGATGGGCGTCGCGTTATAGGTCACGCTCTGCGCCTGGCGCGCCTGGAACAGCAATTCCGGCAGTGCCACCACGCTGGCGATGGAGGTGAGCTTCACCACCTCCAACGTGTTCGACACCAGATCAGGCAAAACATTGCGCACAGCCTGCGGCAGCACCACCAACCGCATGGTGCGCAGCCGCGACAGGCCCAATGACCGCGCCGCCTCGCTCTGCCCCGCCGGCACGCTTTCGATGCCCGCGCGCAGAATCTCCCCGTAATAGGCGCCAGTGTTGAGGAAGAAGCCGATCGCCACCGCGGTCCAGGCATTCACCTCGATGCCCGCGAAAGGCAGCCCGGCATAGACGAAGACCAGCAGCACCAAGGGCGGCAAGGCGCGAAACAGATCCACCCAGACCATCAGCGGCCAGCGCACCCAAGGCGTGCGCACGGTCGAAAACACCGCCAGCATCACGCCACCGGCCAGGCCCAGCGGCACCACCAGCAGGCTCAACAGCACGGTCTGCCAGAGGCCCTGCAACAGGATCGGCCAAGCCTCGCGGATGATCTCCAGCGAGAAGAAATTCAACAGCAGGTCATCGAGCCAGATGGGCATCAGCGCTTCCACGCGAAGCGGGTCTCGACCCACCGCCCCAGGAACACGACCGGCACGAACAAGGCCAGATACGCCACCGCCGCCAAGGTCAGCGGCGTGGGGTTGAAACTGAAGGACACGCCGGCCTGCGCCGCGCCCAGAATCTCCGGCACCGCCACCACGGAGGCCAGCGCCGTGCCCTTGGTGATGGCGATGGTGCGGTTGGTCAGCGGCGGCACCACCATGCGAATTGCCTGCGGCAGGATGACCAGGAAGAAGGTGGGCGCAAACCGCATGCCGATGGCGCGCGAGGCCTCCCACTGGCCCGGCGGCACCGCCGTGATTCCAGCCCAGAAAATCTCCTCGGCGAATGCCATCAACACCAGCGACAAGGCCAGCCACGCCGCCACGAAACCCGACATCTGAATGCCCATCCCCGGCAGGCCGAAGAAGAACAACACGATGATCACCAAGGGCGGCAAGGCGCGCAGCACATCCACCACCGCCACAATCACCCAGTTCACCACGCGCACACCCATGGCCCGCAACACCGCCAGGGCGAGCCCCGCGGCAATGCCCGCGACAATCACCGCCAGCGCCAACAACACCGTGACGCCCATGCCCTCCAGCACCTTGGGCGCGTATTCGGCGGCCACACGGGCGTTGAAGAAACTATCGACAAACCGCTCCCAGCCGGTCACGGCGCGATCCTGTGGCGGGTGGAGGTGGCGCCTCGCGGCCTTGGAGAGGGGCTTTGCCCCTCTCCAAACCTTGGTCGCCTTCGGCGCCCAAGCCCACCAAAGGCCGAGGGGCCTTTGGAAACCGAGAGTTTATTGGGGAATTGGGGAGGGGGCATGGCACGCCCATGGCCACGGAAACGCCCGTGACGCCCCCTCCCCAATTCCCCAACACCCGGGGTCCAGGGGCCTCCCGGCCCTTGGCGGGTGGGGGTCTGGGGGAGGGCAGCGCCCTCCCCCAGGGCCACCAGAACCACCCTCACCCGCAACGCGGATTCTGCGGGGTCGCGTCGTAGCCGGGCAGGTCTGGCGGGCCGTAGCCCGGGAATTCCACGCGTTCGGCCTGGTCGGGGCCGGGTGCGTTGCCGAACCAGCGTTCGGAGATGCGGGCGATGAAGCCGTCGCGTTTCATGCAGGTCAGCACGTCCTCGACCTGGTTGCGCAGGGCGCCGCTGTCGCGCCGGAAGGGTGTGCCCCAATGCATACGGGTGCCGGGCAGCACGAAATCCGCCACGTATTGTGGCGTGCGGGAGGCCGAGAAGCGCACCACGGTATTGCCCGAGAGGTTGGCCCGCGCGCGCCCCTGGATGACGGCCTGTGCGGCATCGGCCTGGCTGTCGAAGGCGAGCAGGGTCAGGTTCAGGCGCTGGGCGTTGGCGGTCACCCATTGCTCATAGGGGGTTCCCTTGTTGACGCTGATGGTGGCCCCGCGGAGGTCTTCCTCGGAGCGGATGGGCGGGCTGCCGCGGCGGATGCCGAATTGCAATTCGGTCCAGAGATAGCCCTCGGTGAAGAGCAGGGCTTCGGCGCGTTCGCGCGTGACGGTGGTGGGCGCGCAGAGGAAGTCGTAGCGGCCGGCATTCAGCGCCGGGATCAGGCCGGAGAATGCCGCGCTGTCGATGACGATCTCGCGGCCCATGCGGCGCGCCACTTCGCGGAACAGGTCGATCTGGAAGCCCTGCACGCCGCCTTGCAGGTTGGGGAAGGCGTGCGGGGCGAAGGTACCGTCCACCGCGCAGCGCAGCGGTGGCTGTGCGGTTTGCGCGGCCGCAGGCAGCGCCATGGCGGCAAGGGCTGCCGCCAGCAGAAAGCGTTTCATGATGCCATTCCTCGTTCGTTTTGTCCGCGTAGCTTTCCAGAGGACGCGGCCGTGCGCAATGCCATGACATCGCCCCATTCCCGGCCCCTTGCCGCCCATCTGCCCTGCGAGAAGGCAGGGGAAGGGGCATGCTGCCCCGCCATGAGGAGTGTCATGTTGCAGCGTCTCGGGTTTGGGCTGCTGGTGCTGGGGCTGGCGATGCTCCTGGCGGTGCTGGGCGTGCTGATCACCGATGGACTGCAACCGGGGCGGATCGCGCCGGGCTTTGCCGCGCTGGGTGCCGCGGGCGCGGGTGTGGCGCTGGTGGTGGGGCTGCGCCTGCTGGAGCGCGGGCGGGACAGCGTGGGCTGGCAATAGGCGGGTTCGCGGGCGGGATCAGCCGCCCCGCCGCCGGGAAACCCCGTTTGGATGGCGCGTGCATTGCGCGAGATCAGCCTTCGGCACGCGCGTTGCATCACCGACGCAGGAACAGCGGTAGCGGCCCCCTGAGGGGAACGGCTGCCGCGCCCTTGTGCAATCGGAGCCTTCGAACCATGCAACGCCGCGTCCTTCTCGCCGCCCCCGCACTGCTCGCCCTCGTGCCTGCGGCGCAGGCCCAGGCCTGGCCGAACCGCCAGCCCATCCGCCTGATCGCAGGCTTTCCCGCCGGCGGCCTCGCGGACGCCATCGGGCGGTTATTCGCCGCCCCCCTGGGCGAGGCGCTCGGCACCAATATCGTGGTCGAGAACCGGGCCGGCGCCTCTGGCACGATCGGCGCGGATGCCGTGGCCAAGGCCACGCCGGACGGGCTGACGCTGGCCGTGTCGCACGCCATTCCTTTCGGCTTCGCGCCGGGCGTGCTGCCTGCCGTGCCCTATGATCCGGTGAACGATTTCACGCATATCGCGATGCTGGCCGAGGCGCCGACCGTCAGTGTGGTTCGCGCGGGCTCCCCCTTCGCCACCATGGCGGCGCTGATCGCGGCGGCGCGAACGCGCCCGGTGCGCTACGGCACCTCGGGCGTGGGTTCGGCCGAGCACATCACGGGCGCGTTGTTGGCGCGCGCCACCGGTGCGGCGCAGCTCGATCACATCCCCTATCGCGGCACGCCGCCCGCGCTGCAGGATCTGCTGGCGGGCCAGATCGACATGCTGAACGCGCCCATCACCACGCTGGTGGGGCAACTGCGCGACGGATCACTGCGGCTGCTCGCAACATCCTCCGAGGCGCGGGTGCCGGGCTTCGCCGATGCGCCGACGCTGGGCGAGCTGGGCGCGCCGCAGGCGACGCACACGCAGTGGATCGGTCTCAGCGGGCCACGCGGCCTGCCCGCGCCGGTGGTCGAGCGCCTGGCCAGCGCGCTTGCGCCCATCGCGGCCTCGGCGGCGGTGCGGGCGCGGCTGGAAGAGTTCGCCTCCACGCCGCGCAGCCCTGCACCCACGGGCGCGGAGTTCACCCGCTTCGTCGCCGCCTTCCGCGACCATTGGGTGGCGATGGCGCGCGCGGAGGGGATTGTCGCGGCTTAGGCTGCGCGGGGACGATGTCGCCGCGAGCCGCGCAGGAGCTGTCTTGGGATAGG
>JAIXVH010000387.1 GCA_027483125.1 Acetobacteraceae bacterium
AACTGCGCCAGCCTTCCATCGTGCCGGTGAATTCCACGCCGCTGGGCGTGCTGCTGCGCAACCCGCTGGTGCTCTCAGGCGATGTGACCGTGGTCAGCACCGAACGCCGTGGCGGTCTGCTCGGTGCCACGCTGTTCCGCACCGCCGCCCCCCAGGATGGCAGGATCACCCTGGTCTTCGATGAGGAACCCTTGGCGCTTCGCCAATGGGTTGTGCAGGACGCGCAGTCGCGCATCACGCGGGTCACCTTGCAGGAGGTGCAGCTGGGGGTGCGGCTGGACGCCTTCCAATTCGCCTTCAACGACCCGCGTTTCCGCGAAGAGCTCGAGCGTGCCCGCTAGCCGCCAGCACAACCGTAGATTTCATTCGCAACATCATGCTGGCATCGCGCCCCGCCTGTTGTAGTTTGGGCCCATGCTGCAACGCCGCCTGATTCCTGTGCTGATGGCGCCTGCGCTGGTCCAGCCGGCGCAGGCGCAAACCGCGCGCCCGACCAATCCACAACCCAACCGTGCACCACCCGCCCCAGCCCCTGGGCCCGCTGTGAATTGGCGCGGCGCCAACATCACCATGGTCGAGCGCTTTCCCCTGGGCAGCGCGGAGGCCAGGCGCAGCCTGCGCCTTTTGGCCTCGCTCGGCGTGGACAGCGTGGCCTTCACCCCCTTCCTCTGGCAGCCCGCCGCCGACAGCGTGGAGGTGGTGCGCGGCAATGACCTGCCGGACCCGGTGCTGGTCGCAGGCATCCAGCAGGCCAAGGAACTCGGGCTGCGGGTGCTGGTGAAGCCGCATCTGTGGGTGCAGGGCGCGCGCCAGGGGGAGGCGCGGATGACCAATGACAATGCCTGGCGCCGCTGGTTCAGCACCTACAATACCGCGCTGGTCGCCATGGCGCGCGTGGCGCAGGAAGCGGGCGCAGACGCCATGGCCATCGGCACTGCCTTGCCCCGCGCCGCCCCGCGCCCCGAGTGGCGCGGCACGATCGAGGCCATGCGTGGCGCTTTCCGCGGCCGCCTGACCTATGTCGCGACCGACAGCGAGGAAGCGGAAAGCTTCCCGCATTGGCCGGCGCTGGACGCGATCGGTGTGCGCATCTTCCGCCCCTTGGGCCCTGATGACCGCCCCGAGGAATGGGCGGCACCGATGCAGCGCGAGGCCGAACGGCTGGACCGCCTGGCCGAACGCCACCGCAAACGCGTCTGGGTCGCCGAACTGGGCGTGCGCTCGGCCGCGAGTGCCGCCGCCAATCCGGCGTTGAGCGCCGAGGAACGGCCCAGCATTGCCGACCAGCGCGTACAGGCCGAAGTGATCGCGCGCTGGCTGCGCCGGCTGGACCGGCCGAGCGTGGAGGGCGTGTTCCTCTGGCGCTGGTTCTCCGACCCCACGCGCGGCGGGCCGGACGACACCGACTTCACCTTCCAGAACAAGCTCGCCGAGGGCGTGCTGCTGCATGCCTGGCTGACACGGTGACCCGGTGATTCCGCCCGCGATGGACTGACATCGCGCGCAGCCGGGTCTATAGCCGCGCGGATGACAGACGAGACCGACCCCATCTTCGCGCTGCGCCAGGCGGCGGCGGGGATTTCCGTGCGCATCATGGACCTCTCGGGCGGCAATGGCGCCGAGCCGGTGGAAGTGGTGCGCGGCTTCGGCCATCTGGGGCATGCCAACGCCTTTGCGCGGCGTTATGTGCGCGATTCGGTGGAATTGTGCCGCGCCCGCGGGATGGGCCCGGACGAGGTGATTGCCGCCTGGTTCGCCTTCGGCGAGGACGCCGTGGTCGATGGCGCCGATGAGGGCGCCTGGCGCAGCGAGAATGAGTTGAAGGATTTCGCCGCGCGGCCTTTGGCGGAGGATGGCGAACAGCGCGATTGGCGCGCGCTGGACCCGCGCCGTGACCTCGACGAAGACGATGCGGATGATGAAGAGAGCGACGAGGAAGACGAAGAATGAAGCTGCGTTTCGCACCCTCGCCCACCGGGTTCCTGCATGTCGGGAATGCGCGCATCGCCATCACCAATGCGCTGCTGGTGGCCAAGCATGGCGGCGAGTTCATCCTGCGGCTGGATGACACGGATACCGAGCGTTCGCGCCAGGAATACGCGGATGCGATCGAGGAGGATCTGCGCTGGCTCGGCATCACGCATTCGCCTCCCGTTCGCCAGCAGGATCGCAACGCGCTGTATGAGGCAGCGGCCAACAAGCTGAAGTCGGCCGGGCTGCTCTATCCGTGCTTCGAGACGGAGGAGGAGCTTCGCTTCAAGCGCGAACAGCGCCTGCGCCAGGGCCGCCCGCCGCTCTATGATCGCGGCGCGCTGAAGATGGATGCCGAGCAGTACGCGCGCGCCCTGGAGAACGGCAAGAAGCCGCATTGGCGCTTCAAGCTTTCCGGCAAGGTGCACGCCTGGGATGATGGCGTGCTGGGTGAGCGTTCGGTGAAGACCAGCGCCATTTCCGATCCGGTGCTGGTGCGCGCGGATGGCAGTTTTCTCTACACCTTCACCTCCGTCGTCGATGACATCGACATGCGCATCACGCACATCGTGCGCGGTGAGGATCACGTCACGAACACCGGCGTGCAGATGGACATCTTCGTGGGGCTGGGTGCTGACATCACGCGCATCGGCTTCGCGCATCTGCCGCTGTTGACGGATGCTGATGGCGGGCCGCTCTCCAAGCGGATCGGCTCGCTCTCGCTGCGGCAGATGCGGCGCGATGGCGTGGAGGCGCCGGCGCTGGTCGGCTACCTGGCCGCGCTGGGCACGGCGCATGACCCGGTGGCGGGCATGCCCGCCGATCTGGCGGCGGGCTTCGACATTGGCGCGGTGTCCAGATCCGCGGCGCGGTTCGACCCGAAGCAGATGCTGGCGCTGAACCGCAAGCTGCTGCACGCCATGCCCTTCGAACAGGCCGCGCCCCGCCTGCCGGAAGGTGCCACTGAGGAATTCTGGAACGCCGTGCGCGGCAATCTGGACATGTTCTCGGAGGCCAAGCACTGGTGGGATGTCGCGACCGACCGCATCGCGCCGCCCGCCCTGGAAGGCCAGGCCGACTTCCTGCGCGCGGCACTCGACGCGCTGCCCGCCGAGCCCTTCGACCAGGGGACATGGCCCGCCTGGACCGAAGCCGTGAAGGCCGCGACGGGGCGCAAGGGCAAGACGCTGTTCATGCCGCTGCGCCTGGTGCTGACCGGCGAGGATCACGGCCCGGACCTCAAGGAATTCCTGCCCTTGATCGGCCGCGCGCGCGCGGCCGAGCGGCTGCGCATCGCGATTCAGGCTTGATCCGAGGCCGTCCGCGGGCGCATAAGGTGCGTATGGTCCTGTGTTGTCGCCCCGTCTGACGCTTTTTGCGCTGCGCAGCGCACCCTTTTGCACGGACCACACACAATGCAGCTTCGCTTCCACAACAGCCTGACGCGGCGCGCGGAGGATTTCCGCCCGATCGATCCTGCGCATATCCGCATGTATGTCTGCGGCCCCACCGTCTATGACCTGGCACATCTGGGCAATGCGCGGCCGGTGGTGGTGTTCGATGTGCTCGCGCGGCTGCTGCGGCGCGTGTTTCCGCACGTCACCTACGCGCGGAACATCACCGACGTGGATGACAAGATCAACGCGCGGGCGCGTGAATCCGGTGAGCCGATCGGCGCCATCACCGCCCGCACCACGGCTGATTTCCACGCCGATATGCGTGCGCTGAACGCGCTCGACCCGGATGTGGAGCCCACCGCCACCGGCCACATCCCAGAGATGATCGCACTGTGCGAGAAGCTCATCGCGCGCGGGCACGCCTATGCGGCCGAAGGCCATGTGCTGTTCAGCGTGGGAAGTTTTCCGGAATATGGGAAGCTCTCCGGCCGCTCACCGGAGGACCTGCTGGCCGGCGCGCGCATCGATGTCGCGCCGTATAAGCGCGACGCCGGGGATTTCGTGCTGTGGAAGCCGTCGGATACCGAGACGCCCGGCTGGGATTCGCCCTGGGGTCGCGGCCGGCCGGGCTGGCATATCGAATGCTCGGCGATGTCCTGGAAGCATCTGGGCGAGGTGTTCGACATCCATGGCGGCGGCCATGACCTAATCTTCCCGCACCATGAGAATGAGGTTGCGCAATCGGTCTGCGCGCATGGCACGCAGACCATGGCGCGCTACTGGCTGCACAACGGCATGCTGCTGGTCGATGGCGAGAAGATGTCGAAGTCGCTCGGCAATTTCCTGACCGTGCGGGATATTCTGGCGCGCGGCCCCTGGGCGGGTGAGGCGTTCCGCTATCTGCTGCTGCGCACGCATTACCGTTCATCGCTGGACTACAGCGCCGCCGCGCTGGATGAATGCAAGGCGGAGCTTGATGATTTCTACGCCATGCTGGCGCGCCCCGCGCCGGAAGCGCGCACGCCGCGCGCCATGGTGGATTGGGTGCTGGAACCGCTGGGCGATGACCTGAACACGCCGCTCGCGCTGGCGCGCCTGCGCGACCTGCGCACGCTGGAAAACATCGCCAATGTCGGCGGTTCGCCGGCTGCGGTGCATGCGCGCACGCCCGAGGCCTGGCACCCCGTCCCTGGCGAAGCACGCGCCGCGGTGCTGGAGGCGGCGCAGGTGCTGGGCCTGTTGTGGCAGGACCCCGCGGCCTGGCGGCAAGGCGGTGGCGATGCGGATGTGGATGCCGCCATTGCCGCGCGGCTTGCCGCCCGCGCCGCGAAGAACTGGGCCGAGGCGGACCGCATCCGCGATGCGCTGAAGGCGCAGGACATCATCCTGGAGGACGGCCCGCAAGGGACCACCTGGCGTCGTGCCTAAGCACGAACAGGGCGCCGCACTGGAACCACCGCCGGGCGAAAGCCCGGTGATCGTGCTGGTCAACCCTCAGCTGGCCGACAATATCGGCATGGCCGCGCGCGCCATGGCCAATGGCGGGCTGTTCCATATGCGGCTTGTGGCCCCGCGCGATGGCTGGCCGCAGGAACGCGCCTTCTTCGTCTCCTCCGGCGCGCAGCGCATCCTGGAAGCGGCGACGGTGCACCCCACGGTGCAGGACGCCATCGCCGATTGCCACCGCGTCTTCGCCACCTGTCCGCGCCCGCGCCATGTCGTGGTGAACATCC
>JAIXVH010000401.1 GCA_027483125.1 Acetobacteraceae bacterium
CCAGGGGAAGAAGCCCTGCGAGATGGGCGTGTAGCCCTGCACCGGCAGCCAATCGAGTTCGAGGGCGAAGATGTACGCCAGCACATAGCCCACCACGAAGACCGGCACCGAGAAGCCCAGCACCGCGAAGGCCATCACCGCGCGGTCGATCGTGGTGCCCTGCTTCCAGGCCGCGACCACGCCCATCGGGATGGCAATGGAGACAGCCAGGATGAGCGTCACGACCATCAGGGACAGCGTCGGCTCGATGCGCTGCGCGATCATCGTGCTGACCGGCAGGTTGGTGAAGATCGACGTGCCCAGATCACCCTGCAGGATGCGGAACACCCATTCGCCGAACCGCACCAGATAAGGCCGGTCCAGCCCCAGCGAGGCGCGGATACGCTCGACGTCATCGGGTGACGCCTGGTCGCCCGCGATCACCGCGGCCGGGTCGCCGGGCGCCAGATACAGCAGCGAGAACACGAACAGCGCGACGATCGCCATGACCGGAATCGTCGCCAGCACACGCCTGATAATATACGCCCACATTATGCGATCACCTTCGGCGACGCCGGCCGCATCATGCCAACAAGGCCATCATGCACCCGGCGCCCCATGTTCATCACGACTTCGACACGCCCCAGAACCAGGGCAGCGGCCCGGGCACGATGCCCGAGACATTGGAACGCCACGCCTGATAGGCGCGGTAGAAGCCGGTCGGCACGAAGGGCAGGCTGGTGCAGGCGGCGCGGTTGATCTCGTCGCAGGCGGCCTTTTCCTCGGCCGCGGTGGTCGCGGCAAACCACTTGTCGCGCCCGGCTTCGATGGCGGGGTCGGTCGGCCAGCCGAACCAAGCCTGGTCGCCATGCGCGCGCAGGCCCAGATAGCTTGCCGGGTTGGTGCAGTCCGCACCGGCGAACCAGGTGAAGAAGATGTTCCAGCCGCCGCGCTCGCGCGGTTCGCGGCTGGCGCGGCGCGCGCCCACCGTGCCCCAGTCGGTCGCGACATAATCCACATTCATGCCGATGGCGCGCAGCGCCGCATTGGCCACCTGGCCCATGGCCGACAGGGCCGCGATGTCCTGGCCCACGATCATGGTCACGGGCTGGCCGTTATAGCCGCCCTCCCGCAACAGACGGCGCGCCGCGTCGAGGTCGCGCGGGCGGGACAGGATCTCGCCGCCGGCCTCGGTGTAGTTGGGCGTGTCGGGCGTGAAGAAGCCGTTCATCTGCTTCCACAGCGCATCCTCGCTGCCGACCACGGCGCGCATGAAGTCCGGCTGGTTCACCGCCCAGGCCACCGCCTGGCGCACCCGCGGATCATTGAACGGCGCGTGCAGATGGTTGAAGCGCAGGCAGCCCACATTGCCCAGCGGATCGGCCACGTCGATGCGGATGTTGCGGTTGCGGCGCATCACCGGGATCAGGTCGTTCAGCGGGGTTTCCCACCAGTCGATCTCACCGGATTGCAGCGCCGCACCCGCGGTCGCGGCATCGGGCTGGATGATCCATTCGATGCGGTCGACCAGCATGCGCTTGCCGCCCGCCAGCCAGCTCGGCTGCTCCTGGCGCGGCACATATTGCTCGAAGCGGCTCCAGGTCGCGCGCGCGCCGGGCACCCATTCGCCGCGGTTGAAGCGCATCGGGCCGGAGCCGACATATTCGGTGATCTGCTGGAAGGGGTCAGTGCGGGCGATGCGCTCGGGCATCATGAAGGCGATCGGCGTGTTGTTCTTGCCCAGCGCCAGCAGCAGCTTCGGGTAGGGCGCGGACAGGCGCAGGCGGAAATTGCGATCATCGACCGCGACCAGTTCCTGGCGCAGCGCGCGGATCATCTGGCCCATGCCGTCGCGCACCATCCAGCGCTCAAGGCTCGCCACGCAATCGGCCGCGCGCACCGGCGCGCCATCATGCCAGCGCAGGCCCTCACGCAGGCGGAAGGTCCAGGTCAGGCCATCGGCGCTCATCTCCTCGGCTTCCACCATCTGGCGGCGCGGGACGAAGCTGCTGTCGATGCCGTAGAGCGTGTCCCACACCAGCATGGAGGCATTGCGCACCACGAATTGCGTGCCCCAGATGGGGTCGTAATTCGCCAGGTTCGCCTGCGGCACGAAGCGCAGGGTGCGCGCGGCAGCCTGGGCAATGGCGGGGGCGGGAAGGGCCGCGGCCACGCCAGCGGCGGCGCCAAGCGCCAGGACATCACGACGATTCATTCAGCTCTCCCACTGGGCTTCGATGGGCCCATGCTCGTTCAACGCAGTGCGGCGCGCGAGTGGCGGGTGGGGCCGAAACAGCCGGCCCGCTACACGCATCGCCGCAATGACAGGCAGATTGCCGCAAGCGGCGGCAGGCGCAAGCCCTCAGGCCCGCCGCACCCCCCAGAACAATGCCGAGCCACCCTTCACCACGCCTGTGATGCTGCGCCGCCAGGCCTGCGGCGGCCGCACCAGGCCGAGCGGGATGAAGGGCACTTCCTCCAGCGCCACGCGCTGCATCTCGCGCGCAATGCGCTGTTCGGCGGCGATGTCGGGGGCGGCGAACCACTCTTCGCGCAGGGCTTCCAGGCGCGGCAGGGTCGGCCAGCCGGCCCAGGCCTGCGCGCCATGCCCGCGCAGCGGCTGGTGGCTGCCGGGGACGGAGACATCCAGCCCCTCCCAGGTCGTGCAGAAGGCGGACCAACCGCCCTGCTCCACCCCGTTGCGGTTGGTGCGGCGCTGGATATGCGTGCCCCAATCCATGCCCGGAAAATCCACATTCATGCCGACGCGCCGCAGCATGTCGGCCGCGACTTCCGACAGGTTCTGCAGCACCGGCAGGTCGGTGGCGGACAGCATCACCACGCGCTGGTTGGTGTAGCCCGCGGCACGCAGCGCGGCGCGCGCGGCATCCTGGCTGCGCGGGCCGGTCAGCACGCCGAGCCCCTCGTCATTGGCCAGCGGCGTGCCCGGCGTGAACACGCCCGCCGGCACCACCGACAATGCCGGGTCGGTGCCGATCGCCGCATTCATGAAGGCGCGCTGGTCGATCGCGGACAGCAGCGCGCGGCGCACCGCGGGGTTGTCGAAGGGCGCATGCAGGAAATTGAAGCGCATCACGCCCAGATTGCCGGCGGGGTTCACCACATCGATCATGATGTCGCGGTTGCGGCGCAGCACCGGCAGCAGGTCGGGCAGCGGGGTTTCCCACCAATCGGCCTCGTTGGCCTGCAAGGCGGCGCCGGCCGTCGCGGGGTCGGGCATGATGCGCCATTCGACACGGTCGAAATGCACCGCCTTGCTGCCAGCCAGGAAATCCGTGGCTTCCGGGCGCGCATTGTAGCCGGCGAAGCGTTCATAGACCGCGACATCGCCGGGGCGGAACTGGTCCTGGCGGAAGCGGTAGGGGCCGCTGCCCACCACTTCGGTGATCTGCTGGAAGGGATCTGTGCGCGCGATGCGCTCGGGCATGATCGCGCACATATTCGCACTCGGTTTGCCGAGCGCCCAGGCCAGCCCCGGCCAGGGGCGGCGCAGGCGGATGCGGATGGTGCTGTCATCCGGCGCGGTGATTTCCTCGGCCAAGCCATCGAGGCGCTGGCCCAGCACATCGCGCTTCGACCAGCGGATGATGGAGGCCACGCAGTCGCGCGCGCGCACCGGCTCATTGTCGTGGAAGCGCAAGCCGTCGCGCAGGCGGATGGTCCAGGTCAGGCCATCGGCCGAGACCTGGTGGCCGGCGGCCATCTGCGGCTGCACGCGGTATTGCGCATCCAGGCCGTAGAGCATGTCCCACACCATCAGCCCGTGGTTGCGCACCACGACGGCGGTGGACCAGATCGGGTCCAGGCTGGCCAGGTTGGATTGCGGGATGAAGCGCAGCACGCGCGGCGCCTGCGCGGCGACGGGCGCCGCCAGCAGGGCCGCGCCGGCGATGGCGCTGTGACGACGCGTGATCATGATTTTCCGATTCCCCAGAAGACGGTGCCCGGTGCGCGGAACACGCCGGTCACGTTGCGGCGCCAGGCGCTGGGCTGCCAATAGAAGCCCAGCGGGACATAAGGCATGGTCTGCATCGCGCGGGCATTCAGCGCGGCTGCGATGCGGGTCGATTCCGCCGGCGTCGCCGCGCCCAGCCATTCATCGCGCAGGCGTTCGATCTCGGCATCATTGGGCCAGCCGAACCAGGCCTGCGCGCCATTGCTGCGCAGGAAGAGATGCACCGGCGGCATGTCGAGCGCATCACCGCTGGCGGTGGTGTGGAAGATGGACCAGCCGCCGCGCTCGACGGGCTCGCGCGAGGTGCGGCGCTGCACCAGCGTGCCCCAATCGGCGCTGACCAGTTCCACATTCATGCCGATGCGCCGCAGCAGATCGGCCGTCACCAGGGACAGCGCGTTGATCTGCGGATAATCGCCCGGTGCGACCAGCACCACGCGTTCATTGTTGTAGCCCGCCTCGCGCAGCGCG
>JAIXVH010000216.1 GCA_027483125.1 Acetobacteraceae bacterium
CGCCAGAGAGCCATCCAGCGCCGCGCGCAGCAGCGCACGGGTGTGCTGGATGCTCATCCGCTTGCCGGTGCCATAGGCGCCGCCGGTCCAGCCGGTGTTGACCAGCCAGCAATCCGCGCCGTGCTTCTGCACCAGCTCGGAGAGCATGCGGCCATAGACTTCCGGGTGGCGCGGCAGGAAGGGCGCGCCGAAGCAGGTGGAGAAGGTCGCCTGCGGCTCCTTGCCCAGGCCCTTTTCGGTGCCGGCCACGCGCGCGGTGTAGCCGGACATGTAGTGGTACATGGCCTGGGCCGGCGTCAGCTTGGCGATCGGCGGCAGCACGCCGAAGGCGTCCGCGGTCAGCATCACGACGTTCTTGGGCAGGCCCGCGACGCCGCCCGGATGCACGCCGGGGATGAATTCCACCGGGTAGCAGCTGCGGGTGTTTTCCGTGTAGCGGTTGTCATCCAGGTCGAGCGCGCCGAATTCATCGGCCACCACGTTTTCCAGCACGGCGCCGAAGCGGTGCGACGCGTCCCAGATCTGCGGCTCGGCCTCGCGGCTCAGCTTGATGACCTTGGCGTAGCAGCCGCCTTCGAAGTTGAAGACGCCCTTGTCCGACCAGCCATGCTCGTCATCGCCGATCAGCGCGCGCTCCGGGTCGGAGGACAGCGTGGTCTTGCCGGTGCCGGACAGGCCGAAGAACAGCGCGACATCGCCCGCCGCGCCCACATTGGCGCTGCAATGCATGGGCAGCAGGCCCTTGGCCGGCAGCAGCCAGTTCATCACGGTGAAGATGGATTTCTTGATCTCACCGGCATAGCTGGTGCCGGCGATGCAGATGGTGCGGGCGGCGAAGGACAGCGCGATGCAGGTGCTGGTGCGGCAGCCATCCGTCTCGGGGTTCGCCTCGTATTCCGGGGCGTGCAGGATGGTGAAGTCGGGCGTGAAGCCGGCCAGTTCCTCGCGCGCGGGGCGGATGAACATGTTGCGCGCGAACATCGCGTGCCAGGCATTGGTGGTGACCAGCCGCACCTTGATGCGATGCGCGGGGTCGGCGCCGGCGTAGAGGTCCTGGGTGAACAGCACATCGCGCTTGCCCAGCCATTCGCGCACGCGGCCCACGTAACCGGCGAACTTCTCCGGCGCCATCTTCTGGTTGATCTTGCCCCACCAGATCTCGTTGGTGACGGCCGCGTCATCGACCACGAACTTGTCCTGCACCGAACGCCCGGTGTGCTGGCCGGTGATGGCGATGAAGGCGCCATCGGCCGAAAGCCGGCCCTCACCACGGCGGATCGCGTGTTCCGTCAGGCCCGCGGCGGTCAGGTTGGCATGGACCGGGGCTGCGGTCTCAACGCCGGTTCCGGCGAGGGCGGGTTTGGACATGTGTATCAACTCCTGGCGAGGGAATGGCCGTTCTGACGGTGAGTCATGGGCGAATTATTCTGCCTCTAAGGCGCAATTAGGGCGCGCGGCCGGGGTCGGTCAACGCAACGAATGTCTGGAAATGTCTGATTGCACTGCACAAAAACGGGTACGAAACGGTTACCCCAGCAAATCCGTCAGGGATCCGATGCCTGGTATTGGAGATTGCCCAATGCCAGCCCACAGCCCGCGCGGGATGAAGGCCGGGCGCATGCCGGCCGCCAGCGCGGGCAGCACGTCATTATCCACACGGTCACCGACATAGGTGATGGCCTCGGGCGGGGCGGCGCAGGCCTCGGCCACGCGGGCGAAGAAATCCGGCGCGGGTTTCTGCACGCCCCAGCCGGCGGAGGTCGCGATGAACTCCGCGCCCAGCTCCAGCGCCTCCAGCGCGGGTGCGGCTTCCAGCGGCTGGTTGCCGGCGATGCCGATGCGGATGCCGCGCGCGCGCAGGGCGGCGAAGGCGGGGCGCACATCGGGGTAGAGATCGGCCTCGATCGGCGCATCCCCGGCCAGGCGGGCGCGGCGCAGGGCCATGGCATCCACGCCGGGGGAGAGCCGCTGGATGGTGTGGCGGTGGGAGATGCCCTGCGCGATATCCTCCCGCAGGGCGGACCAGAGCGTGTCGAAGGGCAGGGACAGCGCCTCGGCCCAGCCCTGCCACATGCGGGTTTCGTCGACGAGGACGCCGCCGACGTCAAAGACAAACCAGGTGGTCAGTGGACGAGTTCCAGCACTGAAACGCGGTTCTCCGCCAGCGCCGTGGCGCGGCCGGCGATGCGTTCCTCGTTGAACACGGCCAGCACCGGGCTGCCGGCGCGGGCGGCGGGCAAGGGCAGGGTGATGGCGCCGGCGGCGGCCACGCCCTCGCGCAGGTTCGGGGCGCGCTGGCCGTCCAGCACCACGAAATCCCGCGGGATGCCGAAATAGCCGCGCGGGCGGCCGAAGCGCAGGGCGCTGCCGGCCTGGCGTTCGGCATCGGTCACGGGGGTGGGCGGGCGGATGTGCAGCACGTCGGAGCTGCGCGGGAAGGGGCCGCTGAACAAATGCAGGATGGGATGGCCGGGCGCGGCGACCTCCCATTCCAGGCGCCAATCGGGGCGGATGGTGACGGGGCCCCAGATGCCATCGGCGGCGGTTTCGGTGATGCGCAGGGCCTCACCCATGCGGGCGCCGTTGTCGTCCACGCGGAAGATGGCCACGCGCGCGCCGGCGACGGGGCGGTTGGTCTGCGCGCCCTGTTCGCGGCCGGTGATCTGGCCGTTCAGGATGGGCGCGGCCTCGGGCGGGAGGTCCAGGCGCGTGGCGTCGCGGCCCATGATGAAGCGGAACATCTCGGCGAAGGCGCGGGGGTGGAAGGCGACCTCGCGATGGTCCAGGCCGGGCAGCAGGATGTTGGTGGCGCCGCGGAGTGCGGGGCCATCCTGGGTGATGCCGGTGGGCACGCCGGGGCGGCCGACGAAGCGGCCATCGGGCTGGGCGAAGAGGTCATTGTCGGAGCGGATGGTGAGAAAGGCGGTGCCGTCCGTCACATCCGTGGCGCCGCCGTTGAGGCGGCGGAGGAAGGGGCTGCGGGCGTTGAATTCGCTGCCCTCATTCGCGTCCCAGTCGAAGACGCCGCGGTTGGGGGTGCCGCAGAGCACGGCATGGCTGACCTGGGCGGCGCCGCCGTGATGGACCACGAAATCGCGGATCGGATAGCCGCCGCGCGAGGAGCCGACGAGGGCGATGCGCGGGGCACCGGTCTCGGCGCGGAAGGCGGCGACCATGGCGGCCAGGCGTTCGGTCTGCTCGGCGCTGGAGGAGCGGTGGGCTTGCGGGACGGCATCATTCGCCCGCGCCAGGGGGTCGGGCATGTTCACGGCGCGGAGCGCGGTGTGGCCGTTGACCTGGAAGCGCCAGAGGGTGGTGGCCCAGAGGGCGGCGTGGTCGCCATTGCCGTGGATGAAGAGGATGGGGGGTGGTGTGGATTGGGCGCGGGGGCGCGTGGGGAGGAGGAAGGGGGTGGCGAGGAGGAGGGGGAGGGTGCGGCGGGGGAGCATTGACTTGATACTATTAGTGGATCCCCCAGATTTTGCGAAGGGTCCATAAAAAAGGCGATTATGCACTTTGCAAACACGCGCAGCCTGCTAGGACGTAGCGCCTAGTCCTTGGCCCTCGGCTTCTTTGGCGGCTTCGGCGCGTCCTCGGGCTTGTGGCGCGCGATTGCAGCCAGCTTGGCGCGGAAGACGGCCTCGTCCTCGTCTGTTCCAAGTGCGCGCGCCGCTTCAGCAAAGCGGTCAGCCTGCATTGCACTATTCGTGATGGGGTTTTCGCGTTTACAATCCATGCGATGGCACCTCCGGTGGGATACATAGCATACGTTGACGAGGCCGGGGACACCGGCCTGAAGAATATCAAGCGGCCGGGCAAGTCGGGGGCATCGGAATGGTTCGTGGTCTCGGCAGTGGTGGTTAGGGTCGAACGCGAACATGAAGTTATAGATTGGACCCGCGACATAATTAAAAACCTCGAAC